>JBBRTI010000001.1:0-79704 GCA_038244585.1 Candidatus Saccharimonadia bacterium
ACGACTATCACCAAGGAGCCGACGCGGTACGCTCTGGTACTAGTAGACGAATTCCAGAATTACCTGCCGCAACAATTACAGCTGTTAAAGGACGCTACTGCCGCGCGCCATCGTTCCATGATTTACGTCGGGGATATGGCGCAGCAGACCCAATTCGGTACCATTCAAGACTGGCATGAAATCAGCGAAATCATCGAACCTGAGCGCATCATTTCGCTCAGCAAAGTCTACCGTAACACCCGTCAGATTCTGGAATACGTCGCGCGTATCGGCTATCAAGTCGACGTTCCGGAAGGTCTGGGAAACGGCCCGGAGGTAGTGGAGCAGGATATCGTTTCGGTGGCTGAAGGGATAGCCTACATCGCTGCGCTTGAGCGGAGGCCTGGCGGTACCATCGGTGTATTGGCCAAGGATGTGGACACGCTTGATAGGTATGTCGAAGTCTTTGAAGGCATCCCCGAAATTCATTGCCTCACCATTCGCGAAGCTCAGGGCGTCGAGTTCGATACCGTGTGCCTCATCGGTATCAGCGCCGACACTTTCCGGGTAGATGAGTCTAACGCGGGTATGGCCAGCGAACGTCGCCGCATCAACCGTGACATGCTGTATGTGGCGTTGACCCGGGCCAGTTCATCGCTCCATATCCTGGGCAGCAGCAATATTACGGCCGATTTGCGGCAAGCAGTGACGGATTGTTGACAGTACGGTTTATGTTCGGTTACACTCAAGTCAGTAATTTATGTAACGGGATGATGTACAATGAGTACCGAACTGATGGAGATGCAAAACTTGGAAAAGCCAGAGAAGGTAGAGAAGGCTGCAAAGGCCGATAAGAAGGTCGAGGTCGATAAAACCGAGCGGCTGAAGGCGATTGACCTTGCGGTGGCGCAAATCGAGAAGCAATTCGGGGCCGGCTCCATCATGAAGCTTGGCGAAGGGCACAGAATCGACGTCGAGACCATTTCCACCGGAGCTTTGTCGCTTGACCTGGCTCTTGGCGGCGGTCTTCCCAAGGGTCGTATCGTCGAAATTTACGGACCGGAATCCAGTGGTAAGACTACTCTGGCGTTGCATGCGGTTGCCGAAGTCCAGAAGAATGGCGGCGTCGCCGCCTTCATCGATGCGGAACATGCGCTTGATCCCGAGTATGCGAGCCGTATCGGTATCAACCTTGATACGCTGCTTATTTCTCAGCCGGATACCGGCGAGCAGGCGTTAGAGATTACGGAGACACTCGTTCGTTCATCGGCCGTCGATATCATCATCATCGACTCGGTCGCCGCCCTCGTACCTCGCGCCGAGATTGAAGGCGAGATGGGCGACTCACACATGGGCCTCCAAGCCCGCCTCATGAGCCAGGCCCTCCGTAAGCTCACCGGTGTCATCTCCAAGAGCAACTGTACGGTTATCTTCATCAACCAGCTGCGCATGAAAATCGGCGTCATGTTCGGCAACCCCGAGACGACCGCCGGCGGCAACGCACTCAAGTACTACGCCTCGGTACGGCTGGATATCCGCGGCTCGGAACAAATCAAGGATGGTGACGCCTCAATCGGCAAGCATGTTAAGGTCAAAGTAGTTAAGAACAAGATTGCAGCACCATTCAAAGTCGCCGAATTCGACATCATGTTCAACGAAGGCATATCGACGGCCGGTGATGTTCTCGACTTGGCCGTCAAACACAACCTGGTCGATAAGGCTGGCGCGTGGTACTCAATAAAAGGTGAAAAGATTGGCCAGGGTCGGGAAGCGGCCAAACAGTATCTACGCGACCACGCGCAACTCATCACGAAATTAGACAAAGATATTCGTAAAATTGCTATCGGCGCCTAGTCGGTAATACGGCAGGGTAAGCTCATGCCTACTATCACCGACATCAAACAGCAGAAACGCTCCACGGAGCGTTTCTCGCTCTACGTCGACGGGCGTTATAGCTTTTCACTCAGCGATTTGGCCTTAAGTAATTCCGGCCTGTGTGCCGGGCAAACGCTTACCGTGGCTGAGGTAGAACACTGGCAGTCCAAGGCGTTGGAGGCCAAGGCCTACCATGCGGCTATGGGCCAGCTCAGCTATCGCCGCCGTAGCCGCCGGGAACTGGTCGATTTCCTGCGGCGCAAAGACTATGACGAGGAGATGGCGGCCGGTGTCATTACCCGGCTCGAGTTACTTGGCCTCATCGACGACGCAGCCTTCGCGGCTGCTTGGATTGCTGACAGGCAGCTCTTACGTCCGCGTAGCAAGCGCACTCTGCGGACTGAACTGATGCAGAAGGGGATAGACCGTGAGACCATCACGCTCGCCCTCAGCGAAGTTACCGATGAAGGGCAACTGGAGGTGTTAGTTGGATTAATCGAGCGTAAACGCCGTCAGTCAGCTTATCAAGAACCGCAAAAGCTAATGTCGTTTTTGGCTCGGCAGGGGTATGCGTACGACCAAATCAAAAAGGCGCTGGCGCGCCTTGATGAGTCTATTAGTTAGCGGTTACTAGTCGGTAAGCTAGTACGAACGCCACGGCCCACAACATGATAACTAACACATACAACCCTCTTACTGACCTCAGCATAGCGTAAGAATAATGCGATATCAAGGGTTGGTCTCGGGTACAATATCGCCTGTGAGCACGCCGGCTTTGAGCGTCGCGTCCTTCACCACGATCTGGCGTGGAGTCACATCGATGATCTGAGTGCGGTCGATAATGAGGCTGGACCCAAAGAACGAGCGGATAATCGACTGCGAAACGTAGAGTTTCTGAATACGGTTCGTTTCGATGTTTAGCGTGTAGTCTTCGACATTACCCAGACGCCGACCCATGTCCGAGACGACCTTCTTACCTACAAGTTGGAAATTCTCCGCCTTCAGCCCCCTAAGACGCACGATCTCGTCCAATTCCACGAGGTCTTCGTCGGAGTTGATAATGACGCAGTCCAAAGCAAGTTCCCGTACGTCACGGAGCATTAATGCTATATCGCCGGCTTTACGGCTGTCTGTTATGCAAATGAAAGCCACTACCTCAAGGAGAGCAGGATCCAAGATGATGGCTTTTGTATTTGCCACGTTTGTTCCCGTCTGAAGACTCAGAACGGGCAAGGGAACAAGTTTGCTTGCAAGTGCGTACATGTAGCTATTGTATTCCATAACAGGCTACATTGACCAAGTCTCTGATTTGACCTATAATTACTAAGTTTTAAACCAATTTAACCTTTTTGCGTTCCGGGTTGACCGAACCGCATTCCCGAGCAGGGATTTCCAGAGAAAGGAAGCAATGCACAAGAACTACGAGCTAGTCGTCCTCCTGCATCCCGACCTAGAGATTGACGTGGAAACGCCGATCACCAAAGTCGAGAGCCTCATTCAGGCAGCAGGCGGCCGCATTACCAAGAAAGATAATTGGGGCAAGAAGCGCCTGGCTTACAAGATTGCCAAGCAGGATTTTGCCATCTACGTCTATTTTGAGATCGCTATGGAACCGACAAAGGTCCGCGACCTCGAGAACACGATTCTCATTACCGAAGAAGTCCTCCGCCACATTCTCGTAACTCACGAAGAAGTTGCTCCGGCTCCGGCCAAAAAAGAGGCAAAGACTAGCGACGCTAAGGCCGAGGTCAAGCAAGAAGCTGCAGTCGCCGCCGAGGAGACTAAATAAATGGCCAAAAGCTTTAACCAAGCCATCGTCATGGGCAATCTAACACGGGATCCCGAACTGCGGGCGACTCCTGGCGGCCAGCAGGTAGCCTCATTTTCCGTTGCAACCAACCGAGCCTGGACCGACGGCAACGGCGAGCGTAAGGAAGCTGTTGAATACCACGAAATAGTTGCCTGGGGTAAGCTCGGTGAGCTCGTAGCTCAGTATTTGGCTAAGGGGCGCAAGGTCATGGTCATCGGTCGTCTCCAGACTCAGAGCTGGGAAAAGGACGGCGTGAAGCGCCAACGTACGGAGATCGTCGCCAGCGACGTCAACTTCCTCGATTCACGTGGCGACTCGCCGGCTGGCGACCACGACGCGCCCTCCGAGGCCTCCGATTCATCGGCTCCTACTACTAAATCAAAATCTAACGATGTCGTCATCGAAGATCTGGACGCGAACCAGAATATCAATTTAGACGACATTCCGTTTTAAGGAACTAACCACCAATGGCTAATTTTTACTCAAAGAAGGTCTGCCGCTTCTGTGCCGATAAGATCGACCAGGTAGACTATAAGGACGTTAAACTCCTCCAGCGCTACCTCTCCAGCATGGGCAAGATTGAAGGCCGCAAGCGCACAGGTAACTGTCTGCGCCATCAGCGCCGGGTTGCAGTCGCTCTCAAGCGCTCACGCCACATCGCCCTGTTGCCTTTTACCGTCCGATAAATTGGCGGACCGAGCATGATATACGGACATACAGATTTGAAGGTCGGAGTCCTCATCGAGATCGATGGGGCTCCGTTCCGTGTTGTGGAATCCAATAACAAGGCCATGGGCCGCGGCGGAGCCGTAATGCAGGCCAAGATAAAGAATTTGATTACTGGTGCCGTGTTGGAACGCTCCTTCCGCACGGCCGACAAGATACCGTCGGCCGACGTCGTACGGCAGAATATGCAAATGCTCTACCGTGAAGGTGATAACTTGGTCTTCATGAATAACGATACTTATGACCAGGAAACAGTTTCAGGTGACATTCTTGGTGACCAAGCGAAATATATCTCCGACAATTCGGCCGTATCGCTCATGTTCTTCAACGGACGGGTAATCGGTCTGGATATGCCCAACGCCGTGTATCTTCAGGTCATCGAAACAGAGCCGGGTGCCAAGGGCGACACTGCAACGACCGCTATGAAGCAGGCCACGCTCGAGACAGGCGTACAACTGAACGTACCGTTGTTCATCAACGAAGGTGACGCGATCAAGGTCAATACGCTCACCGGAGACTACCTGGAGCGCCAGAAATAATCAAATCCCGCTCAGGCGGGATTTTTTGAGGCAGGCTATGAAGAAACGTTTGGATTTGATTTTGGTGGAGAGGGAACTGGCCGCGACTCGTACCCAGGCGCAAGCGCTGATTATGGCCGGACAGGTCTCGGCTGACGGACGCATTTTAGACAAGCCGGGTCAGGCCATCGACGAACATGTCGAACTTCATTTGAAGACCCAGCCCAAGTACGTCAGCCGGGCGGGCGACAAGCTGGCTTCGGTCGCCGAAGAACTGAAATTGGATTTTAACGGTAAGGTGCTGCTCGACGTCGGTTCTTCAACGGGAGGATTCACCGATTACGCCCTGCAGAACGGAGCCGTCAAAAGCTACTGCGTCGACGTGGGCACCGGCCAGCTGGCCTTCAAGCTGCGGCAGGATTCTCGGGCCATCGTCATGGAAAAAACCGACATCCGGGTAGCCGCGCTTCCGGAGCTAGCCGATATCGCCGTCATCGACGTGTCGTTCATCTCGCTGACCAAAGTTCTGGAGCATGTGACGGCCCTAGTAAAGCCTGGCGCACCAATTGTTGCTATGGCTAAACCGCAGTTTGAGGCCGGCAAACCACTGGCCGATAAATATCGCGGCGTCATACCCCTGGGGAAAGAGCGGGACCGGGTGCTCGAAGACCTACGGACGTGGCTGGACGGCAACGGTTTTGCCATCGCGAACGAGGCCGATTCAAAGGTGGCCGGCATGGAAGGCAATGTGGAACGCTTCATGCTGCTTGCCGCAACGGCCCACAATAACTAAACGTTGAAGCGGAATTCCACGACGTCCCCGTCCTGCATGATGTAATCCTTGCCTTCTAGGCGGGCCTTGCCGGCGGCTCGGGCGGCGGAGAGGGAACCGGCAGCCACCAGGTCGGCGTAGGACACGATCTCGGCTTTTATGAAGCCTTTTTGGAAATCGGTATGGATGACGCCGGCGGCTTCCGGGGCAGTGGCACCCAACGGGATGGTCCAGGCTCGCACTTCCTTGGGGCCGGCCGTCAGGTAGGTCTGCAGGCCCAGGGTGCCGAAACCGACGTGCGCCAGCTGGTTCAGGCCTGACTCATTCTGGCCCATGGACTGGAGCAGCTCGGCGGCTTCCTCAGCCTCCAGGTCGATGAGTTCGGACTCAATTTTTGCGCATAAAAACACAGGTTCTGCGGGTGCTACAAGCTGGGTAAGGCGTGTCTTCAATGTGTCGTCGCTCAGCTCGTTTTCGTCCAGGTTGAAGACGTAGATAAAGGGCTTGGCAGTCAACAGATTCATGTCCTGCAACGGTTCTATATCCAAAGTGGAGCCGTAGAGGGTCGCGCCCGTCACTAGTAGGGCCTGGGCGGCTGTCGCGGCCTCGAACTGGACACCGGCTACCTTAGGGTCGCGTTTGGCCTCGCCCTCCAATTTCTTAAGGCGGTTCTCCAGCGTCTGGAGGTCGGCCAGGATTAACTCGGTATTGATGGTCTCGATATCCCGCTTGGCATCGGGCTCGCCGTCGACATGCATCACGTTGGCATCATGGAAGACACGGACCACCTGGACGATGGCGCTGGATTCACGGATATTGGCCAGGAACTTGTTACCCAGACCTTCGCCGAGGCTGGCACCGCGGACGATGCCGGCAATATCCACGAACGTCACCGGTGCGGGCACAATCTTAGCGTCATTATAGAGCTTCGACAACACATTCAGCCGGGGGTCCGGCAGCGCCACAATACCGACGTTCGGCTCGATGGTAGCAAACGGGTAGTTGGCCGCCAAGACGTTATTCTTGGTGAGAGCGTTGAAGAGGGTTGATTTGCCGACGTTGGGCAGGCCGACGATGCCGAGGGAGAGTGCCATGTTATTGCCATGTGTTATGAAGTTTAACTAATTCACTCCTTATTCTACCGTAACTCCTGTCTTTGACCTATCCGGCATGGCGCCTGTGGGGTTGTTGAGACTAATAAGTTGCATTACACTTATGCTACAAGGGAACATTTCGTTTTATGCCTGTCGTTGAGTCACCGTCCAAACTTTCGAAAGTTCTTAAATCGCCGATTATTAAGGTGGTCGCTGCCGTCGTGGTGGTCGTAGGTTTGGCTTTAGTGCTATGGGCCGTCCAAGCCAATCGCTTGGCCGCCAATGGGAAAGGTGTCTGCACCCCCGCAATACTCCGCTCGGCCAACGCGAATCTTGATCCTACTAAAGTGGTTTCGCTTGAACCTATCGTCAACCAAATCAAGCAGACCAAAGGTTATGACAAAGATGCTAATTGCCTGTATGTCGTGACGGCCTACTTCGTGAATATCAGCGACGCCGACAACGCTCAAAAGTCCCTGGACAGTCTAACCGAGGTATATGATGCTTCCAAAGGCTTTGGTACCGATCTCAAGCCCACGGGACTTGGCTACCAAACGCTCGTGGGTGATGTTGCATTCCTGCATGAAAATGCGAAGCAAAGCACCGATAATGCGCGGGGGCAGTAAGGAATATGACTATGACAAGTGTAATCAGAATCGGCAGGTTTCTTGGACGACATGGAACGGGGCTATTGGCGTTAGCTGTGCTGGCGGTAAGTTCTGCCATGACGCTGGCCCCTCAACCCGCCTCGGCTATGACCGCCAGCTCGCTGTATCCGTATACAACGGTGGCAATTGCCAACGATATTGCCGACAAGTGCAACGTTCAGAAATGGCATGTAGTCCAAAATGAGTGGATTTCACCGGCTGGTGCTCCGCAGTCTACCACTGCCAATGTGGCGTATAATGCGCCATCGGTGGCATTGCAGCTAAACTGGATTACCTATCGATGCAGGAGCCAGGTGCCGTCAACGCTGTCCGGGCGCTTTCTAATTGATGACACCAATCCCAACATTACGGATCTTATCAACACACAGGGCAATCTACCCTATGTTGGGTCAGCTACAACCGGACGCATGAGCGGAGTTGCGAAGTTGTTCAGCTATACTGGCCCGTTTACTGCCGCCAGAACGATTACGATTGATTTGATAACCC
Organism: Candidatus Saccharimonadia bacterium; assembly: GCA_038244585.1. Classification (GTDB taxonomy): domain Bacteria; phylum Patescibacteriota; class Saccharimonadia; order UBA4664; family UBA4664; genus UBA4664. The sequence continues at coordinate 7,929 of JBBRTI010000001.1, forward strand.
GAGGAACTGTGACGAAGTCTACAGGTTTCTTTTGTGCCGTCGTTGGCTCCGAACCTCAGGTATCCACATCTGCCGCAAATAATTTCAGTCCGAAGCCGGGATTTTGCGTGCAGGCTACCGATAGGATGAGTATTAAGGTCAATGTCGGTTTACCACCACCGGCATTTAATCTGGTAGCGACGATTACCGGCCCTTCTACGCTTACGCCTTTAGCGCCAGGACAAATAGTAACTATCACTCCCGGTGCGCGAAACACCACTACCGCAACGAGCAACCCTTATACGCTGACTACGATTTACACACCCAGCCCCGCCAGAGCGATTGCAGGCGTACCACCACCACCGAAATCGGAGGCCGCCTTGGGTTCGTCGGCCTCGAGGACGCAGGCATTTACCTTTACCGTTCCGCTTAACACCAGCGACGGAACGCAACTGTGCTTCCAATCTACGGTTAGTCCGTCAACTCCGACGGCGGGCTCCTCCGACTCCAGCCTGCAGATATGCTATCTCGTTTACAAGGTCTATAAGCCGAGTGTAGTTGGCAACGGCAGCGACGTCCATGCCGGCAGCGGTGTTTGCGGTGCACCCGCAACCGCTGGGTCAATTATCGGACAAGGTGATTCCAGAGGCGAGTACGTTGTCTCGGCATATGGAAGCGTAAACACGTTTGGCTCGAACGGCAGCGCGACTAGCAGTGCGGCCAAAATAAATGGTTACACTCCGCAGACTCTGTGCCGGCCTAATTTGGCCAAAGTAGCACAGGATTATTACGCGGCAAATCCCGGTGGAGTGCTTTTGCGATCATACGCTTCGGCATCCCTAGACTACATGAATACCGAGGCTCTTGCGATTAGTAAAGACGTAATTTACTTCCCAGGGAGCGTCACGATTACGGGCGGCACAGTAGGCCGCCGCCTCACAATCTACTCTGGAGGCACCGTTACTATCGCGGGTGATATCAAGCTAGGCAGTAACCCTGAGTTGCGCGCCAACCAGCCCTCGCTCGGAATCATCGCGGCCAACGGGATAAATATTCTGGGAGCTGCCACCCAGGTGGATGCTTACATGTTCAGCGACGGCGACATAAATACCTGTTCAGCCGGTAACTGCGCCAATACCTTGAACGTCAGAGGCTTCTTAATGGCCAAGAGCCTCCTGCTGCACCGATGGGGGCCTCTAAACTAATGAAAATCGGTTTGATGGGCGCATATAAAAAGGTTATGGTTTAAACAATTATGCCACAGGTAGAACACTCACGATCATGGTCGATAAACCGCCCGTTGCTTCTATGGAGTGGGGTGGGAGTTGTGTTGGTGGCGGGCGCCGTGGCAGCCGTGATGCTGTTTGGCCAGCCATGGCCCAAACATACAGTCGCTAGTCCGACGCCTAAGGTATCAACCGGACCGACCGCCAAAGAACTCTACACCGCCAAGTACATGAAGCGAGCCGATGGTACAATCGCTGCCATTACAGCCACGGACATTACGGTTAGCATAACCGGGACCGCGACGCCGCTAATTTTGAAACTGACGCCCGATACTGCCTACATGGCCGGGTCCCAAGGCAAATCGGTCGACAGGGCCGCGATACTTAAAGGGCAAAAGGCCGCCGTCGGCTATGACTCCGGTGCCATGACTGCAATATCGATATGGGGCGGTTACAATGAATAGCGTCTTGAGGCCGGCAATTAAATGGGCGGCTAGGCTGGCAATGCTATTCGGGTTGGCGGTTGCGTCGCTTCAGCTTGGCCCTTTTCAGCATCCTGAGGTAGCGAACGCGTATCAGAAAGTCTTCGCTTCCAGCCAATCTTGGCAGAATAGCTACGCGTACTACAGCCTAAAAGATTACGCGTACATACGCGGACAAGTGAATTGGCCCACGAGGTCTATGTCTGGCGCCCCAGCGTTTACCTCATATAAGACGATGCCGTGGCTCGCGGCCAACACCATTACAGGGGGATCTAATACTGGTGACGATATGAATACGACCGGTAATGTTGCAGGAGGTCGCTACGAAGACGGTGGCTCTTGGGGCGCCGGCTGGGCTTATCCCTGGGCCTTGGGAAGCTGGACGGTTGCGGGCGGTGGCGCCGGTTTCAGCGGCAACGCCCCTTTATCGGGTTTCACGCAAATGGTCAGCTGCAATAATCTTATCGGCGGCGGGGCACCCGTTATATGGGGGTCAGGCAGCGCCGATTTTAGTGACCAAGCTTACAATGGCGGGTTATTCGCGCGTAACGGCTGGACATCCACAGCACCCAGCTCATACTATCTTTTCAGCAACGGCACAACGTTTTTCCGCAATACTTTCGATATCAGCGCCGCAGATTTTAGAGATTTAACAATCGGTGCTGGTTCACAGATAACCTTTTACGCGCAGGCGGATGACTGGATGCAGGTTTACGTTAACGGTGTACTAATCGCAAATGCTAGCTCTCATCCTTCTAATACAAGCTCGTCAGCTGCTGTGACATTTAGTCCGTGGTTACTGCACGACATTAGTGGCGGGCCAAACGTGATTGCTATCCAAGTTGCCGACAAGGCTGTTTGGGGGCTCAGTTCCGGCAACAGCCGTGGGTCCGGGCTATGCTACAACCTTACGGGCGAGCTCAATCCTGCGCCGCCCCCGCCACCGCCGGCAGCAACGCTACAACCATCCGTGACTTCGAACGTTGGAATAATTCCGGGCGCCACAGGAACCTGTGCAACATCGCCCTGCATGCTCGCGGGGCAAAGCTATACCTTCACACCCCATGTCAACAATATCTCGGGCATTTTATCAAATCCATATTCATTAACGTTTACTAGCACCCTCGGATCGGGCTCCTGGCCCGGGTTACCTGGTCTACCGGGCGGCTCCGGCGCCAACGCTCCCTCAAACGTTACGGTAACCGCTCCAACCGTTGCCTCCCCATCGGTGTGCTTTAGAGCACAAGTCAATCCGACGGGACTTGACGGTTCGGCCGGCAACCCATTCAGCGTATGTTACCCGGTGTATGTCCCGCCACTGCCGCCGCCCTTGCCCCCCGTAAACTGCATCATCGCACCAGGCACTTACATTGGAGAGTGTGTGGTCATGAACGGCCAACTCTATATCAACCCGCCGATGTTTTTCGATAACCTCTTCACAATCAATAAAACGCAGTCGCTAGGGGAGAGACCGCCGTTGTACTAGCAGTGTTCCAGTAGAATTGTCTTTAAGTTGGATAATGGTTATGGTAAAGTTTTAGCAATGGGTATTTTTGTAAAAGAAACAGATTTCTTCGGCCTCGATATTGGCTCGACCGCTATCCGCCTGGTACAGCTGCGTCGCGGCACCAACCATCCGGCGTTAGCGGCCTATGGCCACATCGAAGTGCCCGGTAACGTCACGACAAGCGACTCGAAAATGGACCACGACAAAGTTAGCGAGCTGATTCGCCAGCTAGTCCGTGAGAATAAGATTAGCACCAAGAACGTCGTGGCCGGTCTACCGTCGGCTAAGGTGTTTGCCACGGTTATAACCACACCGAAGCTCGACAACGCTCAGCTGGCCAAGGCCATTCGCTACCAAGCCGAGCAGTATATTCCGATGGCCATCGACCAGGTCAAGCTGGATTGGGCCGTTATCGACCAAAGCAAGGACGGCAAGACCCTGGAAATCCTGCTGGTCGCCGCGCCGGTGTCCGTGGTCGACAAATACGTCGGTATTTTGGAAAACGCCGGACTTGAGCCGCTTGCCTTGGAAGCCAACGCCATTTCCGCCGCCCGTGCCCTGATGCCGCCGTCCAACTTGGCGGTAGCGCTGCTGGACGTCGGCAGCTTGGAAAGCGACATCTCCGTCTTCTACAACAACACCCCGAGGCTTATTCGCAGCGTCGGCATCGGCGGGACTACCCTGGTTAAGGCCGTGGCTCAAAACCTGGGCCTTGACGACATCCAGGCGACGCAGTTCACCTACAAGTTCGGCTTGACCCAAAGTAAGCTGGAAGGCCAGGTTTACAAATCCATCAAGCCAGCTTTGGAATCTCTGGTATCGGAAGTAGGGAAGTCGGTAACGTTCTTCACCAGCCGCTATCCGGATGTGAAGCTTGAAAAACTAATCGTAACCGGCACTCCGGCCGCTCTGCCTGAGTTCGGACCGTTCCTAGCAAACTCGACGGGCCTTCCAGTTGAGTTCGGTAATGCCTGGATTAACACGTCATACCCGGGTGGGCTGCAGGACAAGCTCTTGGGATTGTCGTCTGAATACGCGGCCGCCGTGGGGCTGGCCGGAAGGGGACTTATCGGATGAGTATCATGATCAACCTTCTGCCGGATACCCGTCAGATCAAGCAGCGTAACCTTCAGCGCCGTAAGCTCGTCACTGGCATTGGCGTACTGGTTTGGGCCGTCTGTGGCGGTGCGATAGTACTGCTGATGCTGACGGTTATCAGTGAAGGGGTTAAGATAAGCACGCTCAACACAAGTATCGCTGAGAAAAAGTCCAAGCTTGAGCGCGAACCAGGCTTGATTGACGCTTTGACAACTCAGGCGCATCTGGCGGCCTTGCCGGGATTGTATGGCCAACGAGTCTACCTGACTAAATTCTTCCAAGCCTACTCAAAGGCAAACCCTCAGGATGTCGCCCTGACAGCTCTGAACGTGAATTCCGATAACACTCTAACCCTTACCGGCAGCGCCAAGGCTTACGCCTCCGTTGCCAAATTGGTCAGGGCTCTGGAGGATCAGCCGGAGTCGGCTACGGCCACAGCCAGCGACGCGCCCAAAGCATTCAGCAATATAAATATATCGTCGGTTGGCCAGACTGGAGGCGCTGTGTCCTTTACGATTAACGCGGCGTTCACGCAAGGAGTGGTAACCAGTGGCAACTAACTCGATATCTAAGGCCGGAGCCAAACTCAACGATAACAACTATATTATTGTTATTCTGCTCATCTCGCTGGTAGTCATGGGGATTACAGCCATCGTCGGCAAAAGCTTGGTGACGACAGTCATCCGTGACACCAAAGTGATGGCTAAAAAGGATGCCGCCGATAAGCAGCTCGGCAAAAACCTCGTAACGTCCGTCGATCTTATCAACAATTACAGAGCACTGAACGAAAAGCAGAAGCTCATTGATACATCTCTGCCAAATACACGTGATTTTTCCGGCCTCATTGCCATGCTTGAAAAAATGAGCGGGAGTGCTGGGATAACCCTTAAAGGTGTAACTCCATCTGTCTTGGGCGCCTCCGCTTTGAGCGCGACCGCCCCGACAGCGGCTGGCGCAACGGTGCAAAAAACGCTGCTGTTCTCGGTATCTGTGGCAGGTAGCTACGCCTCATTGTCTGCGTTCCTTGAGGCGGCAGAACATGCGTCGCGCCCTATTAGGGTTACCTCGATACAAATAGCCGGCAGCGGCAGTCAATTGACAGCTGAGATTAATATGACGACCTATTACCAGGATAAAGCTTCGATTCCGATCAAAATGGAGGAGGTGAAATAATGAAAACCAAAGATATGGTGTACCTCGTTCTCGCCGTTGCCATTTTGCTGGGTGCAGGCTTTTTGGCCTACACCCAGGTAATTGCGCCTAAATCTGCCAAGTCCAAGGTCGTTACAGCAGAAGTCGTCGGTGCCATTAGTCCAGATTTTGATGCTGCCGCGATCACAATGCTGAACAACCCAGACAAAGTGCGCGACTACAATGTCGATATCGACATCCACAGTGGAGTGAACAACGCCAGCATCTTTGGCAAATAGCGCCAGGAGGCACCATCATGCTGTCGGTTGAAAGCCAGCATAAAATTGAAGAACTGCTGCTCTCCACCAACCTCATGTCCGCGGAGGCTTTGGCTGCGGCCAAGAATGAGTCGCTGAAGGCGGGCAAGCCGCTGATAGCCTATATTGCCGAACAGACCTTGGTTAGTGAAGAGGATATGACTCGCGTGTCTGCAGAAGCTTCCGGCGTGCCGTACGCCAACCTTACTCAGGTATTGCTGTCGAATGAAGTGGCCAACCTCCTGCCTCGTGCAACGGCTGAAACCTACATGGCTGTGCCGTTCGGTATGCAGCAGGGGCGACTGGCCGTAGCCATGCTGGACCCTACCAACATTCAGGCCGTCGACTTCCTGAGCCGCAAAATGGCACATACGTTGACGGTTTACCTGGCCTCTCGAGCATCAATCGACCACATGCTGGGTCAGTTTCGCGATAATGTGGCCGCTGACTTGTCAGCGGCTATGGACGTCGCTGAACGAGGGGAAGATCATCCCAAAGTCGATGGCAAGAACCCTAAGGCAATTCAGAACCTAGTCCAGGATGCGCCCATTACGCGAGCCCTGAACGCCATCCTGGACTACGCCGCCCAGTCCCGCGCTTCCGACATCCACATTGAGCCGCGTGAAAAGGAATTGAAGATTCGCTATCGAGTCGACGGCATCCTGCAGGAAACCATGACTCTGCCCAAAAGCATTGAACCCGCCCTTATTTCACGAATAAAGATTTTATCCAACTTACGCATCGATGAACACCGAATCCCGCAGGACGGCCAGTTTCAGATTAACTCCGAAGGCCGCGAAATCGACCTCCGAATTGCCATTTCGCCGGTGGTTTGGGGCGAACAGGTAGTTATCCGGCTGCTCGATAAAACCGGCACCGTCCTGACCCTGGAAGCGCTGGGTTTCCGCGGCCGAGCCGCCCGCCTCATCAACGAAGGCATTCACCGGCCGCACGGTATGACGCTATCAACCGGACCGACCGGTTCCGGCAAATCGACTACCCTTTACGCCGTGGTCCAGGCCATCAAGGACGTCAGTATCAATATCGTCACCCTGGAAGACCCGGTGGAGTACAAAATGGACGGAATTAACCAGATCCAGGTGAACGCCGACGTGGGACTGACTTTTGCCAGCGGACTGCGCAGTATCCTGCGCCAGGACCCCAACGTGGTACTGGTAGGGGAAATCCGCGACAAGGAGACGGCCGACTTGGCCGTGCAGGCCGCGTTGACCGGCCACGTCGTGCTGTCGACTATCCACACCAACTCGGCTGCCGGCGTCCTGCCCAGAATGCTCGATATGGGCATCGAACCGTTCCTGATTGCGTCGACTATCAACACTGTGGTGGGGCAGCGCCTGGTGCGGAAACTCTGCGAAAAGTGCAAGGAACCTTATAAGACCAACGCCACGCAAACCAAGTCCATCATCGACACCATCGGCATGGTATTGCCGGCCGATAAAGGCGGGATGGACGCTTCTAAAGCCGATATCGGCTATGACTTCATTCCGCTGGCAGGTGAAAAGGAATATACCGCTTACAGCCCCAAGGGCTGCAACGCTTGCGTCAAGGGCTATAAGGGACGCATCGGCATTTATGAAGTTTTTGCCATGACCGAAGCCATGGAGAAACTGCTCCTCGCGCATTCGACAACGTCCGATGTACAGCGCCAGGCCCAATCTGACGGCATGCTCACCATGAAGCAGGACGGTTATTTCAAGGTCCTAAACGGCCTCACTACCCTGGAAGAAGTAGCGCGCGTCGCAGCCGATTTTTAGCCTCAAGGCCGGCTCGTACGACGCCTGACTATGCAATCTCGTTACGCTTGTGGTTTAATGTTAGTAACTAGAGGTGAAATCGTGGAAAAGACCGTATTAAAGATTGAACTGTTGCTCGAAGAAGTCATACGCTTCGACGCTTCCGACCTGCATATCCAAGTTGGCCTGGCGCCGATGCTCCGCGTGGACGGCTCTCTCAAGCCTATTGAGGACGCGCCTGTCCTGGAGCCAAGCGACGTTGAAAAGCTGGTCTACAGCATCCTTGACGACGATCAGAAGGAAATCCTCCTCAAAGACAAGGAAGTGGATTTCTCCTTCTCGTTCGGTAACTACGGCCGCTTCCGTGTTAACGCCTTCCACGAGCGCGGCAACCTGGCGGCGGCTCTTCGTTTGATTCCCTCGAAGATTCGTACGCTCGATGAGCTTAAGATGCCCAAGATTCTGGATAATTTCACCCAGTTCCCGCGCGGTCTGGTGCTAGTGACCGGCCCAACCGGATCCGGCAAGTCTACAACGCTGGCTGCCATGGTAGATAAGATTAACACCGAACAGTCCAAGCATATCCTAACCATCGAAGACCCTATCGAGTACGCTCACCATTCCAAGAAGTCCATCGTGGTCCAGCGTGAAATCCACTACGATACCTACAGCTTCGGTGCCGCCCTGCGCTCCAGCCTGCGTCAGGACCCGGACGTGGTCCTCATTGGTGAGATGCGCGACCTTGAAACCATTGCCGCCGCCGTAACTATCGCGGAAACCGGCCACTTGGTGCTGGCAACGCTGCACACTAACTCCGCCGCCCAGAGCATCGACCGCATGATCGACGTTTTCCCGCCTCATCAACAGCAGCAGATTCGGGTCCAGCTGGCGGGTATGCTTCAGGGTATCTGCAGCCAGCGCCTGGTTCCGGCCATCGGTGGCGGCCGTGTCATTTCGGCGGAAATCCTGGTTGCCACGGGCGCCGTCCGCAATATCATCCGTGAAGGTAAGACCCACCAGTTGGATGCCGTCATCCAGACGGGCGCCGAATACGGCATGCAGAGCATGGACCGCCAGCTGGTACAACTGGTTCAAGAGGGCAAGATTTCCTTTGATGAAGCCAAGAACGTAGCGGTTGACCTACAGGAACTTGAACGACTGATGAGAGGCTAGACGTCCATGATTACGTTCTTATACACTGCCCACAAAACCGATTCAGGCGAGACAGTAAAAGCTGAAGTTCAGGCCGAGACGGAAAGTGCTGCCGCCAAGCTGTTAATCAGTCAGGGTCTATTTCCTATTACTGTCGTGGCCAAGAATGAGGCTGGATTGCTCGCCAAGTCGGGACTTGGTAAAGGAATTAAAGGCAAGGACCGCATCATCTTTACCCGGCAATTATCGACGCTGATTAACGCCGGTCTGCCGCTGACGCAGTCGTTGCGCACCGTTCATGAACAGATTTCGAGTAAGAACCTCCAAGGCGTAGTGGCGGAGATAGTGTCATCGGTTGAGTCCGGTAAGAGCCTGTCGGTATCATTTGGACAGCACCCCGAGGTCTTCAACAACATCTATGTCAGCCTGGTCGCAGCCGGTGAGGCGTCGGGATCGCTCGATAAAGCCCTGGAGCGCATTGCCAACCAGCAGGAAAAGGACGCTGCCATCGCCGGCAAGATCCGCGGGGCGCTGGTGTACCCGATTATCGTCATGGGGGTAATTTTGGCGGTGCTCGTCTTCATGCTGACCACGGTTCTGCCGCAGGTCGGATCGTTGTACAAGGACCTCCATCAGCAACTACCGGCTCTGACGCGAGCGTTACTCGCAGTATCGAATTTTATCGTCCATTTCTGGTGGCTGACGCTAATCGTGGTCGTCGGATTGTTCTTTGGTAGCCGTTCCTGGCTAAAAACGGACACAGGTAAATCGGTTATGGACGAATTCAAACTCCACGTGCCATTATTCGGCAAGATCTACCGCAAGGTCTATATGGCACGCTTCGCACGTACCCTTGGCACCATGCTTGCAAGCGGTATCCCGATGCTGGAGGCGCTCCGGGTTGTCAAGGAATCTATCGGCAACGTCCACGTGGAAGCTACACTAGAAAAGGCCATGGACGGTGTTAAGGGAGGCAAGGCCTTGTCGTCAACGCTGGAAGGTCAAGAGACGTTCATGTCGCTCGTGCCGCAGATGATCAAAATCGGCGAACAATCCGGTGCCATCGACAGCATGCTTGACCGCGTGGCAATTTACTATGAAGGGGAAGTGGATGACGAGGTCAAGAACATTTCCGCGACCATTGAGCCACTGCTCATGGTTGTCATGGGCGTAGTCGTGGGCGGCGTCATCGCGGCCATCCTAATGCCGGTTTATTCTCTCGTCGGATCAGGCAGTATTGATAACCTGAAATAAGCGTAGATATTTTACGTAAGTTCAGTTAATTATCCTTCGTGGCACAGTGCAGTTCCAGCCTCAAAAAAACGAGATAAATTAGTTGACATCGATGTAGCATAAGCGCAATATAAGACCAAGTTGTCATTATTGAGCAACAGAAATTTAACGAAAGGTGAGAATTTAGTGAGCAACCTCATTAAGAAAGATAAGGGATTTACCCTTATTGAAATCGTTCTGGTCCTTGCCATCGCCGGCCTTCTGCTGGTCATCGTCTTCCTGGCAGTTTCGGGCGCTCAGAAGAGCCGTCGTGACAGTCAGCGCAAGAACGATAATGCTCGTATGTTGGCTCAGCTTGAGTCATACGCAAGCAACTCCAACGGGGTATACCCAACTACCTTAGCTCAGTTTACGCCATACTTGCCGACGAACTTTAATGACCCTTCCACTGGTAACGCATATACGGTAGCAGTTGGCGCTTTGCCTGTATGTGGTGCCGGTAACATCGGTACGGCAACCATTCTGGTTGCAGGCCGGGTTGTCACTACACGTATGTGTCTTGAACAGGGCTTCCAGGATCTGACTAACCAGTAGTCAGTTCGCAAACATTCGACAAAAAGAGCCCTCCGGGGCTCTTTTTGGTTTATAATCCTTTTATGCTTATTACAATTTACTGTACTATCCTGGGGCTTCTCATCGGATCGGCCATTAACGCCATCGTGTGGCGGCTATATGTTGGCCGCAGCTGGGTCAAAGGCCGCAGCATGTGCCCGGACTGTGAGCATACGCTCAGCGGTAAGGATTTGATCCCGGTTTTTAGCTGGCTCTGGCTCCGCGGGCGCTGCCGCTACTGCCGCAAGCGCATCCATTGGCAATATCCGCTAGTAGAGGTGCTTACGGCGGCCTTGTTCGGCCTGAGCGCCTTTGTCATGCAGCCACAGGGCTGGCTAGGCGGACTTCATCTCGGACTCTGGCTGGTGATACTGACTATGCTCATCATCCTGGCCGTCTATGATGCCCGGTGGATGATTCTGCCGGACAAGATTATGTTCCCTGCGGTTATAGTGGGGCTGGTCTATGCGTTGGCCATAGCATTACCGCAGCAGAGCTGGAGCGCTCTTCAGGGACCGATTCTGGCTGCCGTGCTGGCGGGCGGAGCGTTTTTTAGTATCGCGGCTGTCAGTGGAGGCAAGGCCATGGGAGGAGGGGACATCAAACTCGTATTCTTGATGGGGCTGCTCCTGGGACTTAAAGGCACGGCCCTGGCCTTACTGCTGGCCTTCAACGTGGCGGCCATTGTGGGCATCGGTCTAATTCTCGCCCATCGCAAGCGACGTAAGGATTATATTCCTTTCGGACCGTTTTTGATTGGGGCCACCATCGTGGCATTTCTGTACGGGCGCCCAATAGTCGAGTGGTACTTGCGGGTCAACGGACTATACTAGGGCCGCTTTGTTACTTGTCACAATCGTAAGTGTGCTATATTTAAAACACTTATGGCTACACGAACACAGGCGGGTTTTACCCTCATAGAGCTTATTATGACTATGGCGATATCAATGAGCCTAGCTGTGATTGCCCTAATAGGTTTCAGCTCCTTGCGAGCTCAAACGCAATTCGGAGATGCAGTTGAGCGTCTGCGCGAAAGCGTCACTCAGCGCCGGACCGAGACCAACACAGCGGTTCAAGTTCAGGCTAATGCGGGCGAGGACAGCAGCCAAATTGCTTTTGGGCGCATTATGACATTTACGCCAGGTTCGGGTACGGTTCTGGTTCAGACCCTTACAACCAGCAGCAATCAGGCGCCTCCTGGTAATCAAACGGTTACAACAACAGCCGACAATCAGATTTCCTACAATATGGCGTGGGGAATTAAGTACCAGCGGGGCCAGGACGCACCTGCGGGCGCGATAACGCCACGGGTCCGCCAGGTGGCTTTCATCCGTTCTCCGCGCGACGGCGCGCTTTATACTGCTGTGAGCCCAGCTGACGGTTGGCCGTTAACTGCTGGTCATTATATCTATGATCAATTTATTTCCGGCGCAATCCCAACCGGAGTGCGTCTTCAGGTATCAGACGGAACCCGTACGGCCACCATCGACATTGACCCGGCCACAAACGGGGTAGGGAGGACCTTCAAATGATGCAGCAACTACGTAGCCGCCGCCAGAGCGGTGACACCATTATCGAAGTAACCATGGCGCTATCCATTTTGGCGGTCGTTTTGACTAGCGCCTTCGTAGCTGCCAATCGAGCCTATATGATTGGCCAGAACGCCCGTGAGCGGACCGAAATGATCAACCTTGCCCAAGCCCAGGCGGAGCAACTCAAGAGTTTTCGTGATTCTAATAACTGGGACGCATTTACGACCAAAACATCCGGTGTGGGTGCGACAAGCTACGCGTGCCCGACTGGCGCGAGCCCCTGTTTCCATATGATATCCGTTCCGGTTAGTGGTGGTACTACCAAATGGGAGCCATCACCAGGTCAGACGACGGCGTTGTCTTCGAACGGCTCTATTGCCATTACCGGAATTGTCGGCCCATCTTCGGCAGATTTCGAAATCGTCTATTCATTGACCTTGCGCGGCAGCAGCTTACCGGCGACTAATCGCATTCCAATCAAGCTGGCAAACCTGGACGGGATAGTAGCTCCATGAAGCTCCCGAGTTACGTGAAGGATGCGGTCGGCTTTACTCTCATAGAGCTGCTGGTGGCGATGTCGGTCTTCAGCTTTATGCTCCTTATCGTTTCGACCGGATTCATTAATATCGTCAAAATTAATCAAGCCACCAACGCTTCGCGCTTGACGCAGCAGAGCGCCCGCCTGATTCTCGAAACCATCGAACGGCAGCTCCGTGTTTCGAGTCAGGTCGTGGTAGCAGTTGATGCAACTGATCCCAACTACGGTCGGCTGTGCCTATATAACAATAGTGAGTATATAGAATACTTCGTGGATACCGCGGGTAACTTACGCCAAGGAACAGTGTCTAACCTTGCTGCGTGTGACACCGCTCCATCACCGTCCTTAGTGAGCTCTGCTAGTAAGCTCAACACCAACAACGTTGCCAGTGGTGCCACCGATGGAGTTAAGGTTCGGCGCTTTCTAGTGTCAACGTCAGCAATTCCGGGCAGTAACGGCGGCCTAGTGACTATAGAGCTGTCGATGACCGGCCAGGGCGTGAACGACTCCGAACTGAATGCTACTAAAACCGGTTGCAAACCCGGACCCGGCTCACAGTTCTGCTCCGTTACCACGTTAGTGACATCAGCCCAACTAAGGGGAGGAACCGAACAATGAAATACTTTAACAACCGTGGCGCCGTAGCACTGATCACCACAATCATCATCAGTTTGTTGTTATCCATTATTATCATCGGCGTGATGATCGTGATGGTGTCCGAGCTACGGCAGAGTAATGATAACGAACAGTCGATTCGAGCCTACTATGCAGCCGAGGCGGGGGTTGAAGACGCCATGTCAAAACTCAGTACCCGTACCAACCAAGCCTGTGACGGCACTGCGACTAGCAAGAATCTAAACTTGGATTCGGCTAGCCCCGGCTTAGTCGGCTGGAGCTGCCAGCAGATAACGTTCTCAGGCCAGCCCAGCGGCAGCCTACCCCTGCCGGACAAAGCGGTACAGCTTGATCTGACAGGCGCCCAGAATAATTGGCACTCTATAGTACTGGAATGGGATACAGCACCCACACATAATGATTTTTCTCCTGCCGTGCTGTCATCAGCTGCAAGCTGGGGAACGGCTCGCCCAGCCGCCATGGAGTTGACGGTGGTTGATTACCCATCTGGCGCTGGCGCGACTTTTAACGATACCAATTTAAAAATTGGGAACGCACTGATCGTACCTGGTCCACCAGCGGCTGCAACAACCGGCGACGTCAGTAACTTATCGGGCAATAACCCGATACGAGGAGCGTGTACGGGCGTAACAACCTACCATTGCCAAGTGTTGCTTAACAATTTCGCCCCTAACAGCCGAACTTACATGCTGCGTCTCAGGACGCGTTATGTTGGTACCGAGTACAAGATGACGGCCTGGACAAGCCAGAACGGCAATGGCAGCAAAATCGCAATTCCCGACGGCACGGCCACCAGTGATGTCACGGGCAAGGCCGGCAACGTGTTCCGCCGAGTCGTTTACAAAGTTCCGTACTCCAAAGGTGCAGCTGCCGGCCTGGATTACGTCCTCTTCTCCGACGTTAGCGTCTGCAAGGACCTAAGTGTTATTGGTGGGGTTCAACAGCCATCTGCCTGCCCATAGGCCACCGGCCTGAACCTACGAATTTAAAACGGACCCGCGGGTCCGTTTTATGTTACGCGGCGCTCTCTCCGTGCCGGTGGAATTTTTCGTGGACGGCCTTGAGCTGCGGGTCGGTGATGTGGGTGTAAATCTGGGTGGTGGCGATATTGGCGTGTCCCAGCAGACCCTGAACGCTGCGGATATCGGCGCCGTTAATCAGCAGGTCGGTGGCAAAGCTGTGGCGCAGGGTGTGCGGCGTGACGTCTTTGGTGATGCCGGCCAGCTGGGCGTAGCGCTTAACCAGCCGCTGGACACTGCGCACGGTCAGACGAGTGTACATGCCGTCATCCAGGCCGTTCTGGGTGCCGGAGTAGTGGATGAAGAGGGGTTTGAAGTTATCACTGCGGGTCTTCAGGAATTTGTCGATCCACCCGGCCGCCTGCGGGCTGATGTAAACCGGCCGGTCCTTTTGACCCTTGCCGCGCACCATGAACTCCCGACGGTCCAGATTGATGTGCTCGCGGTCCAAATCCACCAGCTCGCTCACACGCAGGCCGCTGGAAAACAGCAGCTCCACCAGCGCCCGGTCACGCAGCCCAATCGGATTCGACGAATCGATAGCCCCAAGCAGCCGCTCCACCTCAGCCGCCTCCAGGAACGTCACCTTAGGCCGAACCACCTTGGCCAACTCAATCTTGGCCGAGTCCAAAGCCGGGACATCCCGCTTCGCAAGATATTTCAGGAAGCTGCGCAGGGCAATGAGGTGGTAGTTCTGCGTCGTCTTAGTCAGCTCGTTGCCGCGGTCGTCCTTCATGCGGTTCAAACTCAGCCGCCACTGCCGCACCATCTCCGAATCCAGCTTCTCGATGTCGCAGTCGTCCGTAAAATCGATGAGACGATACAGGTAGTGCGCGTAGTTCGATATCGTCTTGGCACTACGGTTCTGTTCTATCTCCAGGTGTTCCAGGAAGTCGGTGATTAGTTCAGAGAGGTGAAGTGCTGCCATTGTTAGTCCTTATGCTCTAATAGTACCACGTCGCACAATACTTATGGTTGTTTTATGGCAGTCACGTCACGATAATGAACGACATACGATTTGCACCTTAACACGCCGATCCACCTCGACGATGGGACTACACAATGTTCAATTGGCTCCGCCGACTCAAGCTGAACGCGAAACCCCACAAGCCCGCATCGCCGGATGTGCGCATCATGGACCTGGGTGACGACCCGCTCGACCCACACGGTGACGGCACCATCCGCAAAGGTGACCCGATGCACGACCTCATGTTCAATGAGGGTCGAGCCATCATCGGCAACCTCCGCCCTGATGGCACGTGGGACGTCAAAATCATATCGGATGATGGCTCCACTCACTAACGAATACCCTGAGCGGTAATGCTCGGGGTAGTTTTTTGTGGGGTTAAATTAGCGCGGGCAGATTCGTAATACTGAACGCGAGTGACACGAGGAAGAATATTAATGACACTGCTATTAACAAGGTTGCCAGGTGGAGTTTCACTGAAGTTTTTTTTGAGTTACTCAATGTGCGTCTAGCTGAAAATCCCAGAACTACGCATCCCGCGAACAACACAGTTGCAACAAAAGGCGTTAAATAGAGTCCTGGAAAGTATATGTGCAGAAAGTTGAATTGCTCAAAAAGGTTATATAAGACAAGTATCAGTACAAATGAAATAGGTATACTTAAGTACGATGCGATGTTGAGTTTTTTGTTAGTTGCCATTTTTAGCTCACCTATAGTCATTTAATGGGAATTTAGACTATTGTTTTTAGAATTTTATTATTCTTCCTAAGGACAATATTCAAACTAAATATATTAATGTTTGGCGGCTTATTTGTTATCGTAGCTCTCGATTATGTAAACTACATCATATACATACGAGCAAATCTTAGTATTTGCTTCTAATTAAAATTTAGGTTTTGCAAGCCCTGAATGATTATTAAAGCGGGTAGTGTTCCTAACAGTGCGCTGGCGGCAAATAGTACGTAACTCTTATTCCTAGATTTAACTGCTAGGAAAATTGCTATGAAAAATCCAATTATATTCAATGCGCCCAAAATGATGACCATAAAAAAGACATATACATTAAAATCGTAATTCATGTTCAATTTGTTCAAAGCAACATCTAGTCCAAACAGAATCCATGGGAGCGACCAAGCCAAGTTAATTGCCACATGTTGATTGGAGGGGTGCATCTTCTAATCCTGACTTTTTTACAAATTTGCAGTATTCTACTGTATTTCACATATTATCCTTTTCTGAAGTTAAAAAAAACCTCTCTATGAACGGTGTTCATAGAGAGGTTTGCTCAAAGAGCCGCTAGGACTCGATAAGCGATGGCCGATTGGCCTTCGGGAGTTGGGTGAAAAGGAGCTGGGTTTGTTGTTGCCCCAGGGCTGCCAGGAACATATATGGGGTATCTTATCGAAGGACCATACACCCAAGGCGTCGTCGAGCAATATTGATGCCCAATCATCACATTCGTGGAGGTCGCCGTTTCGGCTAGTTCGACGAAGCGAAGATCGATGTTCTGACTGGCAGTTTTGCTGGACTCCACAATTGTTCTGATGCCTGAGTTCAGGTTGGCGAGCTGTGCCTTAAGCCATGTACGCTCAGCATCCGTTATACCAATGATCTTTTTGACTGCCTGCGTGTCAATACAATTGGTCCCAACATCCGGGAACGGGTCGTAATAATCTGTCACTACTACAATCGGGCGGATATTTAAATCTGCCGATTCTTTATTGAGTTCGCTGATAACGGTCGCCAAGTTAGCTTGTTGCAGCTTGAACTTCGCGGCCAACGCCGTGGTATCGGACTTGGTGCCGCACCGGGTGTTTGGAATGTAGCATTTTTTAACTATGTCACTAAAGCCGACATCATCCGCGCCTAACGTGAGGCTGACAATGTCGGGCCGTGCGTTCCGGAAAACGCTTGAGGCTGGTGCAGCTGAGTTGTCCAGTGTACCTAGCTGTGCAGGCACCGTCGCGGGTACTTGAGGGGCCGCGAAGGGCTGATCCCCGAGAACGCCCTTGGCTGCAGTCGCAGAAGTACATGCAAGATCGACTAATGTGTAATTCTTGCTCGCGGACACTAGCTGCGGGTATCCCGCAAGCGATCGGTGGCAATCTTGATTGACGGCCGAGAGGTCAGCAGCAGGTTCCCAGACTGGATTTGTTGTCGTCGGGCCAACCCATTTTTTACCATCCCATTTCCAGCCATACAGAATGCCTTCGCCAGCTGCTACCGAATCGCCCAGAGCGACATAGCTCAGCTGTTTCGGAGCGGGGAGCGCATAAGCCCCAGCGATTTCAAAGACACGCATTGAACCGCTAACAAACAGGTTTCCGGCGGTATCAAAATCAATACCGCCAAGGTTATCATCGACCGGTGGCGCCACGGCTACCTCGTTGTTAGTTGCGAGGTCAATTTGCGAGACAAAGCCGCTGTGCTGGTAAGCCACATATAGACTTCCTGCCGGATCAAAGGTGAGACCGGTTGGATAGAGCTGGCCTAGGTGGTTCAGCGGCAAGCTCGAAATAACGCCATTCTGGTCCACTACGCGGATAGCTCCGTTGTTGGTGTCGGCAATGTAGACGCTGCCGTTATGAACGGCGACATCCGTCGGATAGTTGAGCTGAGCAGCGGTCGCCTGACCCGTGTCACCACTGTAGCCATTGCTCTGATTGCCTGCCACAGTGTATATCAGACCGGCGGAGACAATTAGTACACGCTGAGAGAAGGTATCGGCGATATATAGCTTGCCAGAAACGGTATCATAGGCAAGTCCTGAGGGCTGGCTGAGGTATGCATCGGTTGCTAGCATACCAGGGGTAATATTGCTGTTATACCAGCTTCCGTTAACAACTCCTGCAACCACACTGGTGGTACCATCGACAGCAACATGCACGACTAAACCGCACATGGTGTTGCTGATAAATGCTCCACCAGCTCCGTCCGAAACTACGCCTCGCGGTTGGTTCAGATTGATACCTACTTCACATCCGGGGGCGCCATCGCCTGAGTAGGCGAAGATGTTGCCGGTGCTATCCACGCGACGTACTTGGTGGTGATACGTGTCGGCAATAAGCTTGTCTCCCGACGTCAGGACGGCGACATCGCTCGGCAGGAATAAATACGCCAGCAGCGCCGAAACCATCGTGATGGGGTCGGAATTGAACAAGGGACCGCCGGAAACCTGTCCGGCGATGGTAACAGCGGGGTTTACCGTGGTTGCACCTGCACCCGCAATCGGGCCAATCGTGGCTACAGCTGAGGTCAGAAGCGTAACTATGCCGACAGATAGGAATCGGTACAGTCTATTTTGTGTGCGCATAGCGCACCCCTTTCAATTGTCGAGGATCTCCTGTGAACGAAAAGCGAACAAGTTGCCGTATAATACTTCTCTCAAGCCAATCAGTCAAGCATTGGTCATTATTTAAAGGTTTGATATCCGGGTCTGCTAAAATAAACCCATGAAACAACCCACCATCGACCTACCCGAGAACCCGCTTCGCTCAGTTGTTGTTAAGACTATTGCCGTGTGTACGGCTGTGGCGGTGGCGCCGTGGCTGACGGGCGGGCAGGAGCCGTTGGCTGTGCTCATTTCTACGCTGGCGCTGCTGCTGGGTGCGCTGATGCTCTGGCGGCAGCCTGAAGTGCGCAAGTTGAAGCGGGGGCCGCTGTCGATGATCTACGCGGCGTTGGTGGTTTGGGGGTTATTGTCGCTGTTTTGGAGCGTGAACCGCTACTCTACGGTGCTGTGGATCGTCCAGCTGGTGATGGCTGGGCTGGTGTTTCGATTGGCGTACTCGGTGGCACGTGAAGCGGGCGGCAAGGAGCTGCTAGTGAGGCTGTATTTGGGGTCGGCAGCTGTTTTTGCCGTTTATGGCTTGTGGCTGTATGTTACGGGGTCGTATCCGAGGCTGACAGGGTCGTTTTACTGGGCGAACCCGGCTGCGGCGTACCTGATGCCGGCGATTCTTATTACTGCAGACCGATTGAAGCGGGGTAACGGGTGGCTTTGGGCGGGTGCGTTGGCCTTCTTCGGGGCAGTATTCGCACTGGCCGATTCCCGTGGGGCGACCTTGGTCTTGCTTCTGGTGGCGGGTTTATACCTGCTGGTGTCCAGGCATAAGAAGGCATATTGGATAACTTTATTGTTCGCTATTATTGCAGGGGTTACGCTGACTATTGTTATGGTGCAAGTGCGGTCAATTCCTGGAAATGCTGTGACTTCTACAGCACCCGGTGAACGGTTCAAAGAGGCTGCCTTGGGTGAGTCTCAGAGCGGTAAGGACCGGATCAATTATTTGATTAGTTCAGTTCGTTTATGGGAGGATCACCCGTTTTTGGGAACGGGTGCGGGGACCTTCCGCGACGTGCACCCAGGCCGCCAAATTGCGGTGGTGAGTGCGTCGGCCAATGCGCACAACTTTTATGTTCAAGCCTTGCCGGAACTGGGACTCTTGGGTGTCTTCCTGGTGGTGATGCTAGCCACGATACTGTTATTTGGTTTGTTACGAGGACTCCTGGGTGGCGGTGAGAATTTACCGATAGTGTTGGGCTGTGCGGCTCTACTAATGCATATCGGCCTCGATATAGACGCCAGCTACCCGGCGCTTCTGGGTTTGACTGCACTTCTCGCGGGGTTGGTTTACAGCCAAGGCAAGACTGAGGGGGTTGTTTTCTCGTGGCGGGTACCGGCCGTGGCTGCTCTCTTGCTTGTCCCGGTCATTCCGTACTACCAGGGCAGCGTGCTGGCGGAGCGAGCGTCCGCGTATCAGGCTGATGGCGATATCACGGGTGCTGCCGAGTACTATGGCCGGGCCCACGAAGGGCTAGTCTATAATCCTGACTGGATTAATGCCGAGGGCATAGCCTTGTATACCCTGGCCGGCGGCGCCACGGCCGGGGAGCGAGCGAGGCTGTCATCACTGGCGCTGGACCGGGCCCACCAGGCGGAAGCTCTGGATCCGCGGGACGGGCAGCACCACCAGCTGGCAGGGCGGGTGCTGGCCCTGCGTGGCGATTATGCCGCCGCCGCTCAAGAGTTAAAACGCGCCTTGCAGCTTGATCCGTTTGATCATCCGGATTATGCCTATGACCTGGCTCGCATGCAGAGTTTTGAGGGCAATACCGCAGCGGCCCTGCAAACGGCACGCTCAATGCTGGCAAATTATCCGTTGCAGGTCATCCAAAACCGCAGTGCCGACGTCGCACTGCGTCCGGCACTGGTAGGCCTTGCCACCTACGTAGGATCAACGGAGTTGGCGGCGGGTAACCTGGCCGCAGCACGGGAAGCGGCAGACCAAGCCGCCATGTATGACCCCAATGACTTCCGAACCAAAGGCCTTCAAAACGCCATTTTGAAAGCCGTTGCGCAGTAGCGCTAATCCAAGCGCGTTGGTACAATAAGCGGTATGCAACTTCTCTATGCCGTTATACTCGGCATCACCCAGGGTCTCACCGAATTCATTCCGGTCTCCTCGTCGGGGCACCTCATTTTGGTCGGACATTTCCTTGGTTTCAACCATTCGGGCCTGGCTTTTGATACGGCGCTTGATATCGGTACGCTGGCCGCGCTGTATCTCTATTTTGCTAGAGATTTCATTGACATGGCGCACGATCTGTTTGTAGGTGGGCCAAAGCGTAAGCTCGCTTGGTACATTGTTATCGCGACGATCCCGGCAGTAATCGTCGGCATTTTGATTCAGCACACCGCGGAAACTCTTTTCCGGTCCAGCCAGCTGGTGGCGGTCAACCTGATTTGGGTTGGTATCATCATGTTCTTCGTCGACCGTCTGATGCGCAGCGACAAAGTCATGGCCGATATCACTCTTCCTAAGGCTGTAGTGGTGGGACTGGCCCAGTGCGTAGCTCTGATTCCGGGTGTTTCCCGCTCCGGTGCCACTATTACGGCTGGCCGGGCACTGGGGCTGGATCGGGTAACGGCCACCCGTTTCTCGTTCTTATTGTCGGCGCCGATTATCACTGGAGCGACACTCAAAGTCCTGATGAAGCCGGCCAACCTGCAGGACTTCGCCAACGCTCCTACTCTCTACGTCGCCGGCATTCTGGCGGCCTTTATCAGCGGCTATTTTGCCATCAAGTTTCTAATTACCTACCTTAGCCGCCACGGCTTGGGCGTGTTCGCGGCCTACCGCATCGCCGTCGGTATTTTGATTTTAGCGATCGGCCTCAAATGAACCTAACGAAGCTGGCCTTTGACCTGATATCAACGCTCGGTTACGGCGGTCTGGCCTTCGGATTGTTCATTGATAGTTTCGGCATTCCGATTCCGTCAGAGGTCCTGGTACCTCTGGCAACCGCTCTAGTCGCCCAGGATAAGTTCACTCTCGTCGGCGTGTTTGTGGTTTCGGTAGTCGCCCAGACGCTCGGGGGCTTGGCTGGGTATGCCATCGGGCGCTACGCGGGGGAGCCGTTCCTGCTCAAATACGGCCGGTACGTTCTGATATCGCACCGCGACCTAGTCAAGACCCACCTGGCTTTCCAGAAATACGGCCGCCTGCTGACGCTTGTCGGGCGCTGTCTGCCGGTTATCCGCGGGCTCATCGCCTATCCTGCCGGCATAGCTGAGATGCCCATTCGGACGTATATCGCCTTCACTGTCATCGGATCGGCCCTGTGGACTTTAATACTCATGTACCTGGGGTCATTACTGGGCGACCACTTAGACCTCATAGAAAGATACGGCCACCAGTTGTCATACGTGATCATAATCGCCATCGTCGCCGCCGTAGGCTGGCATGTTAGCCGCGTCATTAAAGATAGGCAGGCCTAAGCGTGGAACAGACCTTCGTCTGGGCGGGGGCTATCATTGCCTCGTTCGGGTATCTGGGGCTCGAAGTGGCATTGTTCTTCAACTGTCTTGGACTGCCGGTTGCTTCGGAGGTAATTCTGCCATTGGCCGGCATCGCAGTTAATCAAGGTAGCTTTGAAATCGTGCCGACGTTCATGGCCGTCATGGGCGCTCAGATGCTTGGTTTCAGCTTGGCGTACCTGATTGCACGCCATGCCGGCGTCGGTCTGATTGAAAAGTACGGTAACTATCTGTTAATCAGTCACAAGCAGGTAGTTAGGGGACAGAGATTGTTTCGCAAACACGGCTCCATCATCATGCTGGTCGGTCTGATTACTCCGGGCATGCATGGGTATATGGGGTATTCGGCTGGATTGGCCAAGATGCGCGTAACTACGTTTTTGATCGTGGGAGTGACCGGCACGGCCATTTGGTCGGCGGCTTTGATTGGACTTGGCTATCTCTTTGGCGATAAACTGCCACAAATTCTAGATTTCGGTAACCGGGCAGGACTCGCCACCGGAATAATTGTTGCCTCGTGTGCCTTGTACTTCTGGTATAGTAGGCATCGTAGGCTCAAAACCCGCCCTAGTCGCCACTCATCACGCCGTGGAGCGCCGGCGGCAGCTAAATTACGATAGGAATACGATGACCATCCAAGAGACCACGCTGGCCAACGGCCTGCGCATCATTACCGCCGACTTCGCTGACGCGCGCAGCCTGACTGCTAATATCGTCGTCGGGACAGGCAGCCGCTTCGAGGACTTCAGCGTCAACGGCGGCGTTTCCCATTTTTTGGAGCACTTATTGTTCAAGGGTAGTAAAAAATACCCGACGGCGGAAGACATAGCACTAGCCGTCGACGCGGTGGGAGGCTATAACAACGCTTACACCTCGGAAGATATTACCAGCTACTACATTAAGGTCCCGTCAAAACACGGCGAGCTGGCCCTTGATATCCTAACCGACATGATGCGCAATCCTATCCTGGATTCGGCGGAAATCGACCGTGAACGCGGCGTCATCGTGGAAGAAATGAACGTCTACCGGGATGACCCCGCTCGCTTCGTGGGCACGATGATCCCGGCGCTGATTTTCCCCGGCAACCCCCTGGGCAAGGACATTATAGGCAGCGAAGAGGTGATCAACCGCATTGCTGCGCCCGATATCGTGGCGTATCAGAAGCACCACTATCAGCCCGGTAACATGGTGATAGCGGTGGCCGGCAAGGTCGATCATGCGGCCGTCGTAGCTCAAGTAGAAGCCGCTTTGGGCGATCTCGTGCCCGGTGAGCTCGATAAGGTGGAAGCGGTCGGTCAGGATTTGGCCTCCGACCTGGCTGTTACTCAGGCGAAACCCACTGCTCAAGCCCACTTTATCGTTGCCGCCCGCAGCTATCCCTATGCCCACCCAGACGACCGTGCCGCCAAAGTTATGTCGGCCATTCTGGGCCGCGGCTCCAGCTCGCGCCTGTTTATGAACGTTCGCGAGCGCCAGGGCCTGGCTTACACCGTGTATTCGGAAATCAATAACTACGTCGACACGGGCATCTTTCAAGTCTATGCCGGGGTTAACCTGGATAAGATCGACCAGGCACTGACCGCTGTACTGCACGAGCTTCAGGTTATCTGCGACGAAGACGTGACGCCGGCTGAGCTCGACAAAGCCAAACAGCAGCTGTGCGCCGGACTGGAAATGAGCCTGGAGAGCAACAATGCCGTGGCTGACCGGTTGGGCTCACAGCTGGTGCTCACTGGCGAGTCCAAATCGGTAGATCAAGTAATCGCTGAAATTGAGGCCGTAACCGTCGCCGACGTTCGCCGCGTGGCCGCTGATCTCCTCCGTCCCGGCAAACTGCGGTTCGCCATCATTTCCCCCGAGCCCGCCGCCGCCGCCGAGCATTTCAAATCAATCGTTACGAAAGGATAGTCATCATGGAAAAAACTCTTATCATTTTCAAGCCCGACGCCGTCCAGCGCGGCTTGGTGGGCGAGATTCTCACCCGTTTTGAAAAAGTCGGCCTTAAACTAGTAGCTCTTAAAATGCTGACTGCTAGCGACGAGCAGCTGCACGGCCATTACGAAGGCATCGGCGGCCTTAAGACCCGCAAAGGGGACCAGATTTTCACTAACACGGTCAACGGTATGCAGGGAGGCCCCGTCATTGCCGGCGTCTTGGAAGGCGTTGAAGCCGTCGATCAGGTGCGTAAGATGGTTGGCCCGACCGAGCCCAAGAGCGCCGCTCCCGGCACTATCCGCGGCGATTATGCCCATATGAGCTACAGCCACTCCGACAAGGTCCAGAAAGGCATCCCCAACCTCCTTCACGCCTCCGCCGACGCCGACGAAGCGGCCAAGGAGATTGCACACTGGTTTACGGGAGCCGAGCTGCACAATTACACCTCGAACCACGAGAAGCACACTTTTTAGTCTTGTGGCAGAGAGAGAAGACAAATGATCCTACGAGTTGCAGATTTGCCTACGCGAGTGCTTCGTCGATTTTCACTTGGTCAAGGAATTCGTGCGACAGGCGCGGGTCACAGTAATGGCGAGTGCGGTAAATGAGGCCGTCGCGGATTTCGCAAATAGCCACGATTGGGGTGCGGAAGCGCTGGCCGCTGTTGGTGTCTGCGTAGCTTTCGATAAACTCGATGACGACAGTTTGGGCACTTTCATCGGCCACGGTAGAGATAAATTGATACTGGCGATCAGAAATTTGAAAGGCTTCGCTAATAAGGGCGCGAACCTCTTTACCGGTGAGCGAGGCAAAAATAGAGCCATTAGGTCCAATATTCATTTCAACAACTTTGAAGTCGGGATGGAGTAGCGCGAGCCCGGCTTGGGTGTCACTGGTTCGTTCGGCTTCAAAAGAGGTCATAACGAGATTGGTGAGCTCTAATTTGGTCATGTGGTGATTATAGCAATAAATAAATGCCCAGACATAGAGAAAGCTCCGGAACACCATTGGTTGTGGTGTTCCGGAGCTCATGTGCTCAGGTGGTTCAGACTGCAGCCGCCGGGGCGACGTTGCGTGTCTTGAGCGTGACCTCGTCGATGTTCGTCAGCAGGCCGGGCTGACCCATGCCGCGGAGATAGGTCTCCGTGGAAATGAGCGCACCGGTCTGGAACGAGGTGACGAGGCTTGTGAACCGGGAGAGGACGAGCGCGAAGGCCTGTCGCCAGGGCTGGCTGTTGCTCTCCACGGTCTGCCAGAACAGGCCCTGGTGGCCGGCAACACCGTCGCGCGTGGCGATGGTGTTGCCGATCAGCACCTCCAGCTGGTTGCCTAGCATCTCCGCGTCGGCCAGGTAACTCTGGAAGAGTGCCACGTAGCCGCCCTCGATGAGCAGCTTGGCCGTGCGGTCAGTGGACTCACTTCGAGGCAACAGACCAACTTCTTGCAGAGCGACAACGAAACCGTTCGGGTCACTGAGCGTGTTGGCTGCCCTGAAAGGCTCGTAGTCGCCACGCTGCAGAAGGTGCAGGATCTCCGCCACGAAGTGAGTGAAGATCACCAGCTGGGGCTGTGCCTGCTTGAACGCCAGTACGGCGCCGTCCTGGTGCTGACGAGCGACGGCGTAGTCGCAGCCGGGCTCGGCAGTGATGGCCTTCTCGATGGCCGCGTTTCCCAACATGAAGTGGGCGAACGCGTTGGAGAGGGCTTCGCTGGCCGGCACGGTGAACTTGTGTGATGCATTGGAGGTTGGCTGGTGGTTGATACCGCCCATGATGGGCTCCTTAGGGTTGAGGTGAGGCTTACTGGATGAGGGCGGAATTGCCCTCGGTAACACAGCCGTCTTCCACTTGAAGAACTCGGTGGATACCAATACGTTCCAGGAACTCGCGGTCGTGAGAGACTACGATGATTGTTCCTGGGTACTGGAGAACGGCCGCTTCTAGCTCTTCCTGCGCCTCAAGGTCTAGGTGGTTGGTCGGCTCATCGAGGATGAGCAGATTAGCACCACGAGCCATGAGGATGGCTAACATCAGCCTTGAGCGCTCTCCGGGGGACAGGCTCTTGGTTGAGCGGTTGACATGACTAGCACTCAGCCCGAACTTGGCGATCAAGGTACGGGCATCGGACTCATCGAGGGCAACCTCATGGCGGAACGTATCGATGACACTACGGTCACCGGTGACTAACCCGAGGTTTTGCTCAACGAGGCCTATCGACACGTTTTCGCCGTGCCTCATAGTGCCAGTCTCTGGCGAGAGCTCTCCGGTAATGATTTTAACCAGAGTGCTTTTGCCGGAGCCGTTGGGACCGGTAATGGCAATGCGGTCACCGTAATCGACACCTAGCGTAACTGGTCCGAGTTTGAAATCGGGGTAGGAAACGCTGGCATTTGTTATTCGAACAACCTGGTCACCACTTCGCTGTGAAACTGTGAGCTGCAGTTGCAGATCCCAGTCCTTGGGTGGTTGCTCGACTTCCGGAAGGCGACCGAGCTGCTTGATCAAGCGCCGGGCGGCGCCTGCATCGCTGGTATTACCACGCTCGGTACGGTGATTGTAGCCGAGCTTGTCGCTGTCATTGGCCGGTTTGCCACCACTTCTGGTAGCAGCCGTCTTGACGACGATTGCGCTCTTAAGACGCTGGACTTCCTCAAGGTAGTTCTGATAGCGGTCGGACTGAGCGGCACGAGCATTGGCTCTGGCTTCACGGTAGGCGCTGTAGCCAATGCCGTAGAAGGTGAGCTGGCGGGAGTGCGCATCCAGTTCGGCGATACCAGTGACCGTACGATCAAGGAAGCGGCGGTCGTGAGACACGATTACCATGCTGGCTGGCGAGTTGGCAACGTACTCTTCCAACAGTTTAATACCCTGCAGGTCGAGGTTGTTGGTGGGCTCGTCGAGAAGCTGGACTGGGAAACGTGACAGTAGAACGCCGGCTAGGCCGATGCGAACTTGCTGCCCTCCCGAAAGCTCGTCCAAGCGACGGTTGACGATGGTATTCGGTAATCCAATGTGATCGAGCGTTTGGTCAAGGTTGCCTTCAAACTCGTAGGCGCCAAGCACTCCAATCTGGTCCCAGGAGGCAGCGAGCTGTCCGGATTGCTCCATAGATAACACGATGCCTTCGGCCGTGAGTGTGTTGATGACCTGCTCAAGTTCGTAGAGACCGGTACGCCGTTTCAGGTACTCGATGACGGTTTGGTGACCGGTAACTGCAAAATCTTGCGGTACATAGCTCACCAGTTCACCGGGATCGAGCTGGACGGTGCCATGGGTGGGTTTGATAAGACCGGCCCAAATCTTGAGTAGGGTCGATTTGCCAACCCCGTTGGGGCCAACGAGGCCAATCTTGCGGCTAGGGTCGAGTGACAGACTAATGTCAGACACGATAGCCGAGCCATTGATGTGGTAGCTTACGTCTCTGATTGCGGTCACTTAGTCCTCCTCAAACTTGATAAAGAGCTCTATTTTGGCCTAGTTGCGAAAATAGTTGGAGCTATTCTAGCATATTTTAACATTTTTGACAATATGCATTGTACTCGACGACAGTGAGCTGAGAATCTCGGCTTCAAAATAATTCCATTTGGTGCCCCAGGAGGGAATCGAACCCCCGACGCTCTCCTTAGGACGGAGACGCTCTATCCACTGAGCTACTGAGGCGTGCTTGCAAAGTATACCTGTTGGCGGGCGTTAATGTTAGCCCGGCACATCAGAAACGGTATCTGTTACAATCTAAGCATGAGCGATAAGAAAAAAACCGCCGATAAGCAGTTCCCGGGTCAGCACGACGGGGAGATCGTGAAGCTGGTCTTCAATCAGCACCCCCTGGTCATGCGCAAGGCCCTAATTATTGGGCTGTTTGCGATCGTTTTGGGCGTGCTGCCGCTGGATTTTCCGCAGGTCTACGCCAGTGACGCCATCAGCGGCTTCTTTTTGAAGGTGGCCCTGGGCGTGCCGGTCATCGTCTTTATCGGCTGGTTCTGGCGCTGGATCGGCTGGTATTACTCAGTTTATATCGTCACCAACGAGCGGATCGTGCAAATTAAGCAGAAGGGCTTCTTTGACCGGGCCGTCGAAGAGTGGCAGTTGGATCGAGTACAGAACATCAACTGCCGGGTGGGTGGCTTTCAGGCGATGATCTTCGGTTACGGCGATATCACCATCAAGACCTTCGTGGGCGACCTAGTGATACCGACAGTCCACCATCCTGTGAAAATCCAAGAACTGCTGCAGGTGCTGGTCCGTGCAGGCGGTGGCGGCCTTGGCAGCGCCACCGCTGGCGCTCCGTTCCATAATGAGCCCGGCTCGACAGTTCGGTCCTAGTGCGCTACGATTTGTCCATCGGACTTATGTCTTAATTATTGTTGTGAAGGAGTTACCCGTGCCGAAAGAGAATGACGATCTGGATCAGGTTAAGCCTGAAGATAAGGCGGCTACGCCGGAGAAAAAAGCCCCATCGGCCAAGCCGGCCGCTAAACCAAAAACCGACAAGACGACCGCATCAACCGAGGCCACCCCAGAGGTAGTAGATGCCAAGTCGGTCGAGTCAGCCGAGACCGCGCCAGCCGAAGCTTCCGCCGCAGTGTTCGCGGGCGCAAAAAACTCCGACAGGCGCTTTAAGTTACCGCACAACTGGCGCCCGCTGGCCATCAAGGTTGCAGCAGCGCTGGTCGCGGTGTTCGCAGTCGCAACCATCATCTTCGGCGTGCTGATCTACGGCTACCGCAGTGAGAGCCCGGTCGTTTATGGCGCCGCCAAGGTCATTCCGTTCCCGGTCGCCAACGTTAACGGCCACTTCGTTAGCTACGCCGATTATCTCTTCCAGCTGAATGCCAACAAGCGCGGCTACCAGCAGAACGCTAAGCTCAACAACCAGCCGGCAGTCGATTTCAAGACGACCGAAGGCAAGAAGATACTCACCCAGTTCCACACTTCTTCCTTGGAGAAGGTGAAATCGGACGCTGTCGTCGCCCAGCTGGCCGCCCAGAAGAAAATCAAAGTCACAGACAAGGACGTCAGCACCCTCATCGACCAGCTGTACAAGAACTACGGCGGTAAGGACACTCTCCTAAAGACACTCAAGGACATCTACGGTTGGGACATTAACGACCTCAAGAAGGTCGTCCGCAATCAGCTGCTGGAGCAGAAGCTGTCCGAGAAGGTCACCTCCGACCCAGTCATCGACGCGCAAGCCAAGTCTAAGGCTGCTGATGTCGCCAAGAAGGTCAAAGACGGTGGCGACTTCGCAGCCCTGGCCAAACAGTACTCACAGGCCTCTGACGCAGCTTCAGGCGGCGACTTGGGCACCTTCACCAAAGGCCAGGTGTCGGATGAAATCCAGAAGTCCGTGGACGCATTGCCAGTGGGCGGCGTCTCCGACCCGGTCAAGGACCAATACGGTTACGAGATCATCAAGGTGACGGAGAAGACGGCTGATAACGCCAAAGCCTCCCACATCCTCATCAAGACCATCGACTTCAATGATTACATGAGTCAGCAGATTAAAAAGGCTAAATACAAGGCTTACATCAAGGCCTAACCGGTACCCGTCCGAAACAAGAGCCGCATTTTGCGGCTCTTGTTTATTCTGCAGCGCATCAAACATAAAAAGCTCCGACCCGGAAAGGGTCGGAGATATGCTGGGCGGACCCGGCCGTCAGAATCCCAGACTAAGGTGAAGATTGGCTCCAAAGAACAGGAGCGGCCACAACAACACCGCCAGGATGAACGACAAAATCTGCGAGATGTTGGTGAATACGGCGTAGCCGTGTTGGCCAGCCACGACCAGGCCGAATACCAACCAGATAATTGAACCTAACGAAAAGGGCCTTCGCATGATGAATCTCCTTCTATATTGGTATAACTACGGCTTGAACGTACATCAATAGTACCTCTAACACGAGAGGCATGCTTTGGAAATACGTCTAAGCTCTTGGCTTCGCAAAGCCATTATATTTGTGACATTTGAGGTAGGTTATTCGGTTGGGACCGCCTAGGGCGTCGAGAGCTGGAAATAGTTGCCGTCGGCGTCGGCGAAGGTTGCCAGCCACTATAATAATCTGGTACATGTCACAGAAATGAGTAAGAAAACCAAAATGCTTGTATCGGTTCAGCCAATTCATTCATGACTGAACCTTGATAGGGTGGTTAGGTTGCCGGAAGCCGGTAACCATCGTTGCTCATTAGGGCGATGCCGTCCCAAACGGAAAGTTGACTGCCCATGAAGTCGATTACGATTAAGCGTGAAACGAGCACTCTGCGACGGATAGCGGTTCCAATCCTGACAGCCACGGCCTCGTCGGCGGTGACCTACGCCACCCACGAGCTCATGCGCCGTCGCTCCGGTCGGACTGGTCGGGCACATGCCATGCCAGGCGCGTTAGATCGGCTGATAAGCCGTGACAGTTGGGATACGCCTATCAACCAACGCCCGCAGCTACTGTTCAACAAGGGCAACATCTCGCAGATGCTCGGCAGCTCCGATCAGCTCGATGCCGACTCGCCCGCGGCGGCTATTGCCATGATGGGCTTCCTCGCGGAGCATCAGAATGACCTTCAGCTCTACGCCCGGTCACGCCTCACGAAGCTGCTCGGTACCAGCGACGGTGCTATCCGCAGCGATCGGGCGGCCGTGGGCGAGGCGAAGCAGTTCGCAACCACCAGGGAGACTGTGCGGCCCAGCGACGAAGAACTGACGAGCCAGCTTACCCACCTCGAGTGGACGTTCCGGCGTTCCATGCATGGAGCGCATCCAATCAAGCGTGCTAAGCTCTCTAGTCTGGCAACGGACCTTTCCGACGTGGCCGCAGAGCTTAGTAAGCTCAACAGCCAGCGGCGTCAGGCCAGCACCCGCATCATACTGGCTTATGTCTACTTGCAAATGGGCAAGAACGAGCAGGCCAACCAGGAGATGAGCCAGGCGCTCGTCCTCATCGGCAACATCTATGGAAGCCCGGAGCTGATAAGGCTCTCCACCGAGGTAAACGGCCAACAGATTATCGACCTCACCTACGAGGGCGCGCCGGATGGGTCCAATCAGCAGCAGCATGCACACGATCTGGCGGCAAACAGCAACAACTGACCATTTGGGACCCGCACGATACCGGCGGGCTGGGGAATTCTCCCCAGCCCGCCTTTTCCAACTAACAGCATTGCATAAAGATGCCCCTCCTGGGCATCTGGGTCGAAATGACTGTTGGATGCCCCGAGGGGGTGCCCCATAACGGGCGAGTATTCCCGCTACGCCGTAGGTTGTGAGTTGGATTTGGCTAAAACGCGGGGTGTTGAACAAGGTTGGGGTTCTCTCGAACTTCTTCTTCAATTCTGTCTAACGCGATACCGCAAAGATCCTTACGCAGACTTGCACCTGTTTTGTCAGGATATTTGTCGGCACGCGCTACGGCGTCCGTCGACATTTCAATTCTGATGATGCTTTGCTCACGGCATGATTGAGCGTGTTCTCCTGGTGCCAAGGTTTCTTTGTAGTCGACAATGAGGATTGCAACCCAACCTTGGCGTTTTTCGCTGAAGACGTAGCACGTCGGACGGATCCGATGGTCGGGTACCCTGTCTCCCAATTGGTAGGGGATACCTTCACCGTCGAGCAAGCGTATGAAACGCCGCTCAATGCGTGTCCTCTCTGACCGATGTCGACGGGGTCGATTGTTAGAAATTCGACGTTTTCCCATTAACATTGCCTGCTTTCGGCTCGTAGTAGCGGTTGGTACTTCTCGAGGCACCATAGGAAGGCCAACCCTTCAAGAAACTGGAGTTGAATAAAACGAAACAACCACTCGAGTAGAATGGTCGTCATACTATACAATCAATAGTAAATAAGTGCAACGGTATATCTGATTAGGGGGTGCTAATGAACAATTTCAGTGTTCAAAAACAAGAGCCTTAGATAGCATCTTTTTCGAATAATAGCTTGGCGGGACATAGAGACGGACTTCCGAACGGCTACTACACTCGAAGTCCAAACATTTCAGCAAACTATAAGTATAAAAACTGGCGGTGATGCGTACAGCCATGCCCCGCCTCTGGTGCCTTTCTTTGGTACCATCTCAAATCTATAATATATACAAACGTGTTCGTTCAGGCTTGTGTTTGCAAAGTAGTTACTGGGCGAGACTGCATGATGTATAAAGTTTGTCCAAAAAAATGCCCACTCAATATCCTGAGGCTTTCCATAGTAGGCCTACGTCCATGGGTAGTTTATTTTGGTTCTATTATAGCCGCAATTTTAGTACTAGCCGCAATAATCAAGCCTTGTACATCATCTGTAAAATCCCTGCCTGGCCCCTCACTATCTTGTTCCGAGCTGAGCAGTAAATCCGCAAGGACTCCAAAGTCGCCGCGGGTACTCGGTAAGTGTTTTCTGCCCTTCGGTGACTTCCATGTCTCAGCCGGGGAACGTAATTCATTACGGGCAAATATATCTTTAAGTTCTAGTTCGAATCTAATCCAAATGTCTGATAATGCGTCTGTTTCGTTATAGTTCGATCCTTCTCTAGGAACGGGAATTTGGTGGTCCCTGATGGGACGTACTTGATCCTGATAAGCAGCTAATGCTGCCCCGAGATAAAAGGAAGCACTTAAAGTCCGGTATAAGTTTTCCATACCTTGAATTTGCAGGGTTCGGATTTCGATTGCCTGACCTCCCCCTATCACAGCATCGGATGAACGATTGAGAACGCCGGCATCTACACCTGATCCTGTCCAGATGGGTTTATTCGCTGCAAATGGTCGATCTAGCCTGTAGGAACTCGTGGCCCATCCAGAAGATTCAAGTGCCCTCGCAAGTACTAACGCTCCCTCTTGACCGGCTTGGCTTCGCTCTTGGTGGATGCCGCCGATATTTAAATGCATCGGGAAGTAGTGATCCTCTAGATTAATTAAATCAAGGTCCTTAAGAGCTTGCACCTCGCGAAGTAACATTCTGTAATTGCGTGCCGGCCGCAGTGCTACTTCCCAATAATCCGGGTCGGAATCATCGCGCGGAATTCCTAGTTCGCGAACCTCCTCAAAGAGCTTGAATTTTTCTGCAAGGATTTGTTTTTGTTCTACCGGAGGGAGCAGTTTTTGTTTCTCAGTAAGAAGAGTCGGGTTGTAGACTTCTATCTCAATTCCTAGAGTAGGGGCGTGGGGGTGCGGGTTCTGTTCAAATTTTTCAGCTTGAACTAGATATTGAGCTTTTATGTCTCCTTCCGGTGATGCTGTCTTAATCATGCTCCTAATATCTGCCAACCGGTCTGTACGCACTTTTGCGTCCAGTGGTTGTTTTTCAGAGCGTACCATCATTTCCTGCGCTATTTTTTTAATCTGAGCGCTGGTTCTATCGACTGTCTCTCGATATTTTTGTGCCTCGCTTGCGGCAGACTCCGCGTGGCGTTCTTTGGTAGCCTGTCGCCATGCTTTATATTCAGGAGATAGGGTAGATTCAGTATCAGGATCCTTAGCATCTAACATAGATGGTTGATATCGGGCAGATATATTGTTTACGGTCGATGCTTCAGCTTTTGGGCTTGGTTCGATTGCCCCAGTTGTAGAACTCTCGAATTCTGCCGTATAAGCGTGAGGAAACGATGATTCGGGTTCAGATTGGTTCTCCATGCAAAAATTATAACACTTAGGCTAATAAGCAAAAAAACACCTCAATTGAGGTGCTAAGTATAATTGCAATGGCGGGCTCGACCGGTTTCGAACCGGCGATCTCCTCCGTGACAGGGAGGCGTGATAACCACTTCACTACGAGCCCGTGTGAGGGGTTTAGAACCGCCATATCGTACCAAAATAATGGGCTAGGGGCAAGCGGAAAGGACGGGAGGTGGCTAGGCGCGCGGAATATTAAGTGGTAAACGGTGCTGCTGAGCCTGGTTGGCTGACCACACGAGGCGGCGGACTACGCTCATTGGAATCTCGCCGCGGGCTGGGAGGGCGGCCTTGGCCTGTAGCGGGGAATCGACGAAAGCATGGCGGGCGCCAGCTTCGACGATGTCATGGACTGCGGACGGGTCCCATTCATTCCACCAGGCGCCAACCTCTAGGTGTCGGTCTTGGGCCTTATGTATGAGTTCCGGCGTTATATCGCCGGCATAGGGGTGGTAGCTTTTGAGCTTATGAGCCGCGGCCCATTCCAAGCTTTCATCGCTGACTGTCTCGACTAGTAGCTCATGGACGATGCGCTTCGGCAAGGCAGCACGGGAACGAGTAACTTGCTGGCGGTCGAACGAAGATATGACGAGCACAGGAGCAAGGGATACCTCAGCCTCGGACTGGGCCAGCGCCTCCTGTACCCAGCCGGTCGAATGGAGGAGTTCGGCGACTTTTTCCGGCAGCTCCGGCTCGCCGGATTTGAGTTCGATATGAAGGTTGGCGCAGCCGTCGTAACGCAAAAGGACTTCCCGGAGCGTCGGTACCTGGTGGCCTGCGAAGCTGGGGTTGAACCAGGATCCGGCATCTAGGGACTTAATTTCCAGGAGAGAGCACTGGTTGACGGGCCCGTGACCGTCGGTGGTGCGATCTAGCGTTTCGTCGTGGATGATAATAGGGATACTGTCGCGCGTGAGCTGGACGTCGAATTCAATATCGGGATAATTATTGGTCAGCGCCAAATCGAAGGCGGCCAGGGTGTTCTCCGGCGCTTCAGTTGAGAACCCACGATGGGCGATGAGTGTGACCTTATTAAACATAGGCCTAGTGTATCAGACCAGATAAACAGAGAGGTATTATAAAGGCAAAACATAAGCGAGTTGTGAAAATATGGTATTATATAGGGAATAAGAGGTTGCGAGTACAGTGGATCAAGAGCCAAAACCAGTAAAACGTATGAGTGATATCGGGCGTCCGCGCCGTCCGTTGGATTTGCGTGCCCCCGCCAGCATCGAGCCGGCGGCCCCGGCTCCGGTTAGGCGCCTGGCACCTTCTCGTCCGGCCGCACCTGCTCAGGCCCGCCCGGCCGCCACGCCATTACGCCCAACTGCGGCTCCGCGCCCGGCCGCATCTGCGCGTCCTGCTGCTCAGACGCCCAGTCCCGTAACAGCTGCACCTGCCAAGAAAGGCGGCGCCTGGAAGACGGTGCTGCAATTTATTATCGGCGCGGTCCTCATCGTGCTCGTCGCGTTCTCGATCGTCGTGCTTTACATCAAGTATTACGCCGGCTAGATGCGTCGGACAGGTTTCATCCTTTTTGGAATGCTCGTACTATCGCTGGCCGCCTTCGGGTTGGCCGAAGTTACCTTAGGCTTGGGCCATCGTGGTGGCCTGACCGACGATACGTCCGTCCGTCCGTCCGTCAGCCCCAAGGCAACGCCCACGCCGAGCCTGGTATCCACGCCAACTCCCACTGCGTCTCCGGTTCCTGTAGTGACTCCGGCTCCGACGCCGGCCGCAGCTACAGCCACCACAATCTCGTTTGTACATATGCGCGCCGGCGCCTCAACCTCCACGCCTATCGTCATAGACCTCAACGGCGGCTCGGTTCTGACCCTAGGCTCATACGCCGACAGCCAGTGGCAGCAAGTCTATTATGGCGGCCGAAGCGGCTATGTTTTTAAGGCTTATCTGAGCTACTGAGCTACCGTCTCAGAACCCAAATGGGCAAGCATTGGCTCTTTGATACAAAACTAACATAAGTGACATCGGTTGCTTTGTAATTTGCGCTAATGTTATCATCCCGAGCCCCTGCGATACTTGTCTTACATCATTAATAAGAGGACAAGCCCGTGGGGAAATCACGCATCCGGAAGATTAGATCAAACACTTCAGAGTACCAACAAGAGCAGGCCGCAGATGTCTTCTACATGAGCCTGGAAGAAGCCAAGAAGGCTATTGCTGACAAGTACGAGTTTCTGGCAGAACGATATGAACAGAAGTTTCCCAAGCATAAGGGGATAACCTAGCCTCGAGCGAGAAACCAAACCAAACAGACAACTAAAGAGCTCCGACCGGCCACTGCGCCGGTTTTGGCTGTATCTATCGTGCCTCCCCGCGCCACTTATCTAAAAGACCTCCTTAACGGAGGTCTTTTAGTAGGAATTAGGATTCGGGAACGTGGATGGGGCGGGCCTTGAGGCTGTCGTTTTCCCAGACGGCACCGGCGTCACGGGCCAGCGCGTCAGCGGACTTAGGCCCCCAGGTGCCTTTATCGTAGGTTTCTAGGACAGGGATGCCCTTGTTCCAGGAATCCAATATCGGTTGGATGATGCGCCACGTTGCCAACTGTTCAGCCGAAGTCGTAAATAACGTTTGATCACCCTTGAAAGCGTCGGCGAGAACCCGCTCGTAAGCATCGGGATTATGGACGCCTCGGAAGGAGCTGTTGTAGCTGAAATCCATGTTAACCCTCTGGGTGCTGTGTTCGAAGCCCGGCTTTTTTGCCAGCAGAGAGAGGACGATGCCTTCGTTCGGCTGGAGACGGATGACCAACGCATTGGCAGGTATCTCCGGGGACTCCTCCTGTCGGAAGGCGATACTGATCTCGGTGACCTTTTGCGCCATGGCCTTGCCGGTTCGGAGCAGCACGGGGACTTCGCGCCAGCGGTCGTTATCAATACTGAGCTGAATTGCGGCAAAAGTGTCGATAGTTGAGTCGGCGACGCCGGATTCGGTACGATAACCGACGTATTGACCGCGGACGGTGTGGCTTGCAACCTTGGCAGCGGTCAGCGGTGTAATGGACTGCAGGAGCTTGAGTTTTTCGGCATGGATGCCCGTCGCGTCGAGTCCGTCCGGCTCGTCCATTGTAACCAGAGCCAAGAGCTGCAGCAGGTGGCTCTGGATTAAGTCGCGCAGTGATCCCGTTTGCTCGTAAAAGCCGGCACGGCCTTCGACGCCAAGGGTCTCAGCCGCCGTGATCGTGATGTGGTCGATAAGGCCCTTGTCCCAAATGGCACGGAACAGGGGGTTTTCAAAGCGGAAGGTAAGGACATTCTGTGCGGTTTCCTTGGCCAGGTAATGGTCGATACGGTAGATCTGAGACTCTTCGAAAGAATGCCCCAGGCGCTGAATGAGCGCCTGAGCGGAAGTAAGATCGGCACCGAACGGCTTCTCTACGAGGATTCGGCTCTGCGTTGTGTGATGCTGACATCCGCGGTTTAATCCTGCGGCTCCCAGCTCATCGATGACGCCGCTGTAGGCAGAAGCTGGGATTGCCAGATAGAACAGGCGGTTGAGGCAGATATTGAGCTCTTCCTCGTGGCGGCTGAGATCTTCTCCGAGCCGGGTGTAATCGTTCGGGTCGTCCATATCCATTTGCCGGAGACTCATTTGGCTGCCGAGTTTTTTGAGTTGTGCGTCATCTGGGGTGACGTGCTCGGACTTCAACTGTTCTTTGAGGGCTGCAATAAGAGTGTCGACGCTTGTTTCGCGGCGGCTGACGCCCATGATTATGAAGCTGTCCGGCATGAGGCCGTCCCCGAGCAGATGGTAGAGCGCGGGTAGAAGTTTTCTGGCGGCCAGATCCCCGGTAATACCAAAGATGGTCAGAACGCCAGCGTTTAGCGGGCTGGTCATTTATTTACCGGATGGCCGCCGAAGGCGTTGCGGAGGGCGGCCAGAAGCTTAGTTCCGAAATTCACCGTACCTTCTTGGGACGCGGCGCGCACGTCAACTGCCACCTGTAGAGCAGGCATAGCGATACCTTCTGTTGCCGCAGCCTCGAGCGTCCAGCCGGCTTCGCCGTTTTCTGCCACGTAGCCGCTGACGCCGGTGAGATCAGGATTAGCGCTCAAGACTTCTGCCACCAGGCCGTTGAGGCCGGATGCGATAATACTGCCATGCTGCCAGACCTCTGCGACACGCGCCAGATCAATATCCTTGGCCGATCCGTCCTTGAGCAGGCGGTAACCTTCGGCGTAGGCCTCCATGGCGGCGTATTCGATACCATTATGAATCATTTTGATGTAGTGGCCAGTGCCGGTCGGGCCGAAGTGCGCCCACCCGTCAATCTGTGCCAGGCTCACCAGGACGGGCGTTACCGTTGCCACTGCAGCGTCGCTGCCACCCACCATCATGGAAAAGCCGTCTTTGATACCCAGGATGCCGCCGCTTGTGCCCACATCCACCAGCTCCAAGCCACTCGTTTGGACGGCTGCCGCGCGCTTCAGGGTTTGGCGGAAGTCGGAATTGCCGCCGTCGACGATAATACTGCCAGCTGGCAGAAGCCGGGACCAGGCCTCTATTTCTGCCTCAACGAAACCAGACGGAATCATTAACCACACGACAGGTGTTTCGGATCCTTCAAGCTGCTTCACGAGGTCTTCCCGAGTGGCCGCAGCGGTAGCACCTTGTGCAACAGCAGATTCGACCGCCGCAGCCGCTAAGTCCATAACTACCACCTCATGACCGTCGTTTAGCAGACGGGTCGTTATTTGTAAGCCCATTTTCCCTAGGCCAATTAAACCGATTTTCATGTTGTCTCCTTATAATCGCTATAAATATGCAATAATCCGGCCCGCTTGAGCGCCTGTACGGGCTGCTCATCCATAGGCAGGTCATCCTTAATATGGGCTAGTTGTGGCCATTTCTCTTTGCCGATGGCGACGAGGACGGCTTCGTCCAGCTGCTGAATGGCCTGAGGCGTCATGGTAATACGGGTGTAGCCCGTGCAGTCGTAATCGGAAACCAATTCTGTGCTGCTAACCGCTTCGCTTCCAGGCATGATACCGCCGGTGTGGCCGTCGGCCCCCATGCCGAACAGGCCGACTTTAAAGCTCGACAGCAAAAACTGGTCGGACAGGTGAGTTTGGTAGTCGGTCATGGTTTCGGGAAGAGTCTGGCCGATGAGGGTCGGAAGCAGTTGGGCGTGAGGCAGATCAAACCCGGCTACAAGCAGCTGCTGCCAGTTGCTGTCATCGTGTCCCACCAATCCGTAGCGTTCATCAACGAGCATGACGGTGAGGGTCCCGGCGTCGATATCATGTAAATACTCTGCTGCCTTAGACGCCACGGCAATCGTCGAGCCGCCTGATACCAGCCACAGGACCGATTCTGAATCCCGCAAGCGGTCGCGGATCGTGGTCCCCAGATATTCGGCTGCGGCTTGTATGGGGTCCTTGTCCCGAATGAAGGTTGGGTTCACAGCGTGCTGCCTCGCGAATCATTAGTGTTTTAAGCTTATCACGCTCCGCCGTTATTGTGTTATTGCACAAAGAAAATCCCGGAAAAATGTCCGGGATTTTCTTTGGAGCGGGTAGAGGGAATCGAACCCTCGACTCAACCTTGGGAAGGTCGCATTTTACCCCTAAACTATACCCGCGTAACAAATGCGTGCAGCGCGCCCTGCGTCGTCGCTTCTTCCAGCCCTCGCTCAGCGTACTAGGTATGCTTTGTTCCGGGCTTCAGTCGCTTCTTGCATTGCATCGCTGCACGCATTTGTTGCTGGAGCCGATGAGGGGATTGTCGCTGTGCGACCCTCCGCCTTGATTGCCTACGGCAAGCGGCTCCGGCCGAACCGAGACGTTCTCATGCTAAATACATTTGGAGCCGATGAGGGGATTCGAACCCATGACCTACGCTTTACGAAAGCGCCGCTCTACCAACTGAGCTACATCGGCTAACCACATCATTGAAGCACAAAAAGGGGATTAGGGTCTAGTACGGCGGCGAAAATGCTATAATCCCCATATGAAACTTCCTGATGGCCTCGGCCGACTACTGCAATTTTTCCGGTCGACCTACAATGAAGTGCGCCGCTCCCGCTTTGCCGGAGATAAACTGTCCGTGGGGCTCGTAATCGGTTCGCTCCTCGTTAGCGTCCTGACTTTCGTGACGCTCCTGGGGAGCGTGCATCCTGCGATGCAGGGGGCTATTCGTTTTTCGAGCCTGGATGTGGGCTACACCCTTGGGGTTTGGTACTACCCTTATCTGGTTGCCATCTTCGGGCTTGGTGTCATATTGGTTAATTCCGTCCTGGCCTATCAGGCCTATGGTCGCAACCGCTTGGCGAGCTTCTTTTTGTTGTCCGGCAGCGGGGTGGTGGTCATCTTTTGTCTCATCATCGCTAACGCCCTGGGAGCCGCCAAATGAAGCCTGCCCAGATTGCCAGCAGCCGGATAATCGATCGCCGATGGTTCATCCGGTTGTTCGAAATCCTTCCTGGAGTTCTGACCTATTCCATACTCATCGGTCCGGTGGTACTGAGTATGTTTATTCCGGTGGCAGTGGCATATTTCATCATCGCTTTCGACATATTCTGGATGCTTAAGTCGTTCCGTCTCGGTTTTAACCTCATCCGATCTTTCCGTCGGTTGCGCCGAGCCAATAACATCAGTTGGAAAGATAGGCTGCTTTGGCTGGATGATCCGAACAAATATTTTGAACGGACCAAGGCCAGCTTATCTGCACTCGCAGAAAAGCACAGCGAAGTTGTTCGGCGCTTCGGATGGGGTAATTCTGATGCCCGCAGTAAGTACGTTCGGCTGCGTGATGATTATTCCATCCTTGAGGAGCTAGTGGAGCAGGAGCGCCTGCTCATCAAGCCGTCAAATATATATAATGCCGTCATCCTAGCAACCTACAACGAGTCCATGGACATCTTGGAACCGTCATTGAAAGCACTGACCGAAGTAGATTTTCCTCAGGAGCAGATAATGCTGGTAATCGCCTATGAGGAGAGGGGAGGTGCCGAGACCGAGGCTAACGCTCATGAATTAATTAGGCGATATGGCCACCATTTTGCCCTGTCTATGGCTGTGAAACACCCGAACGGTATCGCCGGTGAGGTTATTGGCAAGGGCGCCAACATCACCTACGCCGGGCGGGCTTTCACTAAGGAAATCCTTGCTCGCGGCATCGAGCCGGAGAACGTCATCGTCACAACCTTTGATTCGGACCACCGCGCGTCCAAGAATTACTTTTCATACCTTACTTTCGTGTACTGCTCCAATCCCAACCGTGTCCGCAAGAGCTTCCAGCCGATTCCCATGTTCTATAACAACATTTGGGACGTGCCTGCTCCGATGCGCGTCATTGCGACCGGCAACACCTTCTGGGTATTAATGGAAACCATGCGCCCGCACCGCCTCCGAAACTTTGCGGCTCATGCCCAGAGTTTGGAGACGCTGATTGCTACCGATTATTGGAGCGTCACTACGATAGTCGAGGACGGTCATCAATTCTGGCGGACCTACTTTGCCTATGACGGTGATCATCAGGTCGTGCCGATGTTCACGGGCGTCTACCAAGACGCAGTGCTGGCCGAGTCTTATTTTAAGACGTTCCGAGCCCAATTTCTTCAGCTGCGCCGTTGGGCTTGGGGCGCCACGGACATTCAATTCGTCGTTCGCAACGCCATATCGCACCCGCGTATTCCCTGGAGCGACAAGTTCATGAAAATCATGCTGCTCATAGAGTCCCATGTTACTTGGGCGACGGTGCCGCTGGTGCTGCTGGGTGTGGCCTGGATGCCGCTCTACCTCAACCGTTCATTCTCCTATTCGACGCTGGCACACCGACTGCCCGAGATCACATCCAATATCAACACGTTATCGGCTAGCACCATCATCCTGACGGCCATGATTTCGCTCATCTCACTCCCGCCGCGTCCGGCCCGTTACGGGTGGGGCCGTTCCGTCTTCATGCTTTTCCAATGGGTTCTGCTCCCTGTCACCAGTATTTTCTTCGGTGCCTTCGCCGCCTTGAACGCGCAAACGCGGCTGATGTTCGGCCGATACCTTGAGTTCTACGTGACGGTAAAGGCGACCAAGAAGCCATGATCAAGGCCGGGAGTCTGCAATGATTTACCTTTTGGCTTTCGGTTTGGCCTTTGCTATTGCTGCCACCGCGACACCGCTCGTCCGACGCTACGCGCTGGCTCATAATATCGTCGACCGCCCCAGTGAGCCGCGCAAGATCCATACTAAGCCAATTGCCTACCTTGGCGGGGCCGCCATCTTCGCCGGCTTTCTCCTGACGGCTGCCATACTCATGCCCCCCTCCCGCCAGCTTGTGGCTTTGGTTTTGGGCTGCACCATCCTGGTGGCTGTGGGCGTAGTAGATGATATCCGTGGTTTGTCTCCTTGGGTCAAGCTGGGATGGCAATTCGTAGCGGCAGGCGTAGCCTTGTCAGGCGGCATCG
Organism: Candidatus Saccharimonadia bacterium; assembly: GCA_038244585.1. Taxonomy (GTDB): domain Bacteria; phylum Patescibacteriota; class Saccharimonadia; order UBA4664; family UBA4664; genus UBA4664. The sequence goes on from JBBRTI010000001.1 coordinate 49,942, forward strand.
GAATCACGTCTGTGACCAATCCCTTCGGCGGCGTCATCGACCTCAGCTACGGCCGCTTCGATGTCCCTCTTCCAGGCGGCGGCTTTCATATCACTCCGCTAGGCAACGCTCTGAGTCTTGTTTGGATGGTCGGCCTGGCTAACACGATTAACTTTCTGGACGGCCTGGACGGCCTGGCCTGCGGTGTTTCAGGGATCGCAGCCTTCATCATGTTCCTGTTGGCCGTGGGTCCCAGGGTGGACCAGCCAGCCGTTGCCTTGTTGGCCATCATCCTGGCAGGAGCTGCCTTTGGCTTTCTCCCTTACAACTTTTATCCGGCCCGCATCTTCATGGGGGATTCAGGCGCCTATTTCCTGGGGCTGACATTGGCGATGTTGGCCATTTATTCGGGGGCCAAGCTGGCGACGGCGGTCCTGGTCCTGGGTTTTCCAATCGTTGATGCTATTTGGGCCGCAACCCGCCGTATCGCCAAACGCTCCTCGCCGTTCCGGGCCGACAAGCAGCATTTCCACCATCTACTGCTTGAGGTGGGCCTCACCCAACGGCAGGCCGTCCTGATTCTATATGCGGTGGCCATGCTGTTCGGTCTTAGCGCTCTTCTTATCGGATCCTTCGCCAAACTGGTCGCGCTTTTCGTCCTGGTAGTCCTCATGGGAGGAGCCATCGGCGGTCTGCTGCTCGTCAGCTGGTTCCGCCAGCGCAAGCTTGTGCCTTAAGTCTGGAAATCGCCCATTACGCCTATGTTTGTTACGAGGCCGATGCGATGGTAGAATGGCGTAGTAATGAGGGGAACATCGATGCGGCCACAATACTTGCAGGAACTCGTCAAGCAGTTGCAAGAGTTCTACAAATGCCCCTCGTGTGATACCAATTATCATTTCGATGACATCCGGTTCCTTAGTGAAATCGATTTGTATTGCTTCGTTCAGCTGAGCTGCCACGAATGTTCATTACCGGTCCTTGCTACCGTGTCGCTCGATGACAAGGCCCCGGCGCTGCGAAAAACCGATCTAACCCGTAAGGAAGAGGTCAAATTCGCTGAAATCGGCGAGATATCGTCCAGCGAAATCGCGGAGTTCCATCAGTTCATCTCCAAGAGTAAGATTGTCTTTAAACGGTCATAACCAACGGCCAAAAGGAAATTATGGAAAAAATTACGTTAGAAGCCCGTCCTCGTACCGAGATGGGCAAGAAAAATGCCCTGTTGCGGGCTGCTGGCGATGTGCCGGCCGTCGTATACGGCCACGGTTCCACGCCGCAGCCGCTGGTGCTCGAAGCTAAGCTTCTTGAACGTGTTTACGCTCAGAACGGCGGCAGCAAAATTATCAACCTGAAGATTGCCGGCGGTAAGGCCCTCAACGTCCTGATTCACGAAGTTCAGCACAACGGCATCACCGGCCGTATCGAGCATGCCGACTTCTATACCGTCCGCATGGACGAGCTGGTGAAGACCGAAGTTGCCCTTCACTTCGTCGGCGAATCCACCGCCGTTTATCAGGATGAAGGCACCCTGGTCAAGAACCTGGAGAGTTTGGAAATCGAATGTCTGCCGGGCGACCTGCCGGATTCCATCGATGTCGATATCTCCGTCCTTGATGACTTCGAGAAGACCATTACCGTGGCCGACCTGAACATTCCTGCGAACGTCAGACTGCTGACGGACGACATCGAGGAAATGCTCGTCGCTAAGGTCGATCCTCCGCGCAGCGATGCTGAAATGGCCGAGCTCGACGAAGAGCTTAGCGAACAGCTGCCTGAAGGCGTCGAGGAAGAGCAGCCAGTGGTTGTTTCGGAAGAGAACGAAGGCGACAAGGATCGCCGCGACAAGAAATAGGCTGGACCATTACCTCAAGAATGCCGTCCCCATTGGGGGGCGGCATTTTGGTTGGAATCGGGCTATTCGGACTAAAGCAGCGTATAAATATGCCTTAGCGGTACCGTCGCAGTGCACGCATCAGCTCTGCCTCGGTGGCCGGATTGGTCTGGTAGGCGAGGAAACGCATGAACGCGGCCATGTTGGCCTGTTTGAGGCTCGCCAGGACGATAGCCGCTATTTCGCCGGCTTCGAGCGTACCGCGTTTGGTATCGAGCAGAGCGGCCTCCACCGTATCGGTCACCGCGTCTACCGTAGTCTCTTTTTGAGGAATCGAGAGAAAGGCGCCGTAAATTCCCGAATACAGTTTGGCGCGGGAATAACGTTGTTTCTCGCCGTTTTTCTTTATTACCTTAAGAAAGCCCAAATCGGCTGATTCGTAGGTAGTGAATGACTCATGGCAGGTTTGACACCGGCGTCGGCGCCAAACCTGAGTAGCATGTCGGGTGGTGCGGGAATTATAGACTTCGGTATCCTGGCTTCGGCAAAAAGGACATTTCATGACTACATATTGTCATATAATATAAAATTATACGAGAGCGTTGTAGCAGTTCGCAATCCAACACCGCTTTGCGGCCTCGAATACCGCTACGGTGCCTGATGGCGCATGCCTAGATATAAGGCTATGACCAGGGGGATCATAGCTTTACGATACGGATGTCATGCTTTGCTCCTTGAAAGGATATCTCATGGAAACCCAACCGTATGTCGGTATTACGGGTATTATGTCCCGTGAACAAGTCAAGGCTATCGATCGGATGCTGGTGGCGATGGCGTGGCCGGAGTCACACCGCGTCATGTACGGGGTGCTCGTGAGCGGCTGGACGCTGGAAGGGGCCGCTCCTACCAACCGACAGCAATACCCACCGTCAGCATTCGTGGCTAATCTAGCCTCAACTCACCCGCGGGCGCTCAACCTTATCCATTACAATAACGGCCGCCGGCCGTATGCCTTGGACATGCAGTTGGCAAGCCTCAAGGCATTGGCGCCGGCTTTCGACGGGGTGCAACTCAACTTTACTTGGCCAAACCCAATTGAGTTGCACCGGGCCAAGCAGCAAAGGGGAGTCATCGTGCTCCAGCTGGGGGCCGCAGCCTTGCGTGAGACTGACGCGCTGGCCGCGGCGCGCTGGCTTAGGTCATACGGAGGCGTTGCAGATTACGCCTTGCTGGATTTGAGCGGTGGAACCGGCAAGGCTCTGCAGACGACGGCCGCGGCCACTACACTAACCGTCCTGCTGCAAGCCAATGAGCGGTATCGGCTCGGAATCCGGTTCGGGGTGGCGGGAGGGCTGTGCGCGGATCGTATCCCTGAGCTAGCCAACTTGCTAAGTAGATTTCCTGGCCTGTCCTGGGACGCACAGTCTGCCCTTCGGGACGCGTCCGATCAGCTTGATATGGCAAGGGTCAAGGCCTATTTGGAGGCGAGCCTAAGCCTTATCCGCTCCACTACCGCTTAATCTTGCGATTGAGCGGTCTTTAATATACCGATATAATGGTAGGGCGACCGCGCAACGAACCTAAGGAGTTTTGGTGACCAGTACGATGATCGAGCACGATTCGTCCAGCCAGCCCAAACCGAGCATGGCGCCCGATGAGCTGATCCTCCTGATGGGCGGTCCGGGTTCCGGCAAGGGGACCACCGGACACGTCTTGGCGAGCCGGTTGGGGGCCGAACTGCGTTCAACAGGCCAACTACTGCGAGAGCAACACGACCCGAGGATTTCCTATTTTCTTGACCGCGGTGATTTGGTGCCCGAGGCGGACCTTGAGCGGACTCTGACCGCGGCTGTTCACAGCCTCAAGGGCAAGCCTCTCATCTTGGACGGAGCTACCAAGAAGCCACGAGAGGCGCAATGGCTCCTAGGCACGCTTGAGGAGTTTGAACGCCGCTTGCCAGTGGTAATATATCTGGAAGTGGATGAGGCCCTGGCTCGAGAGCGAATCCTGGCGGGCGACCGTGGCCGTCATGATGATGCGCCGGAATACCAGGAACACCGTTGGCACGAGTTCCGCGTTGAGACGCTGAAGTCTGTCGAGGTATACCGGCAGGCTGGATTGCTCGAGACCCTATCCAGCGACCGACCCGTCGACGAGCTGGTCGAGATTATGCTTGGCATTCTTAGCCGCCGCCGAGCCGTCAGCTCCGTCCGGTAATCATCCGCCACCCGCCTGCGGGAGCTGTAAATCACAGCTCCCGCATCTTTTTGATTATTGCGTTCGGCTTTTGTACGGTATATAATGAAAGCACAAGGAGGCCGCTATGCGAGAAACCGTCAACGAGCGTGTCAGCGTTCTTGCGTCTTTCAATTACGGCCCTAAGGGCGCGGTCGTGGTCCTGCCGCACGTCATGCGCTGGAAGGGGCGCCGCTACCAGCTGGACAAGTTCGGTCTCTACCACCCGGAGCGCCGGGGAACCAAGCGGGTGCATATATTCAGTTTCACCGCCGACGAGACCAATTTCCGAGTGGAATTGGACCCGGACACGCTAGAGTGGACGCTTACGGAAGTTTATTACTCCTGAAGGAGCTCCGCTATGGACCTACCAATCAACCCCGAACCGCCCGAAATCATGCATATCGACCTCAATTCGGCCTTTGCTACCACGGAACAGCAGGCCAATCCGCTCCTGCGGGGCAAGGCGGTAGGCATCACCAACCGTATTAACGATTATTCCATCTGCATCACGGCCTCGTATGAGGCCAAGGCAATGGGTATCGGCATCGGTACCCGGTATCGTGATGCCAGGAGTATAGTGCCGGGATTTGTCATGCTGGAGAGCGATCCGGCCAAGTACCAATACGTTCATAACAAGCTCAAAAGCCTGTTTGAGAGTTATTCGCCCACGGCTTATATGAAGAGTATCGATGAGGGCATCATCGATTTCACCGGTATGCGCAGTGTGATTAGGGGCCGCTCCCTTGATGACATCGGCTGCGAGATAAAACAGCGCATCCGTGAGGAAATCGGTGATTATATGAGCGTTAATGTGGGGATAGGGCAGAACCGCTGGCTGGCCAAGGTGGCAGCTGGATTCATGAAGCCGAACGGCCTCTACGTCATTGATAAGCAGAACTTAGAGGTGGTGTACGGGTTCATGAGCCTGGTTGAGCTGCCCTATATCAAAGCTCGCAATAAATTGAGGCTGAATAGCGCCGGCATCTACACTCCGCTAGACTTCCTGTACGCGCCGGAACACGTGCTGACCAAGCAGGTATTTAAAAGCATCAACGGCCACCACTGGTACCTGAAGCTGCGCGGTTATGAAACGGAGGTTGAATACGGTATTCGGACGGTTGGACGCAGTTACGTCCTAGAGCACCGCACTGGCGATCCCGAAGAACTGGCGACACTGTTTTATAAAGCGGCGGCCAAGGTGGCCCGGCGTCTCAAGCAGAACAATCTGGCCGCCCGCGGCCTCATGTTAGCCCTGCGTTATACCCAGGAAACCGCCTGGGACGGTACGCCGCTGCCGGGTCCGCGCGGCTGGTATGAGCGAAGGATGTACGGTACGGCTGTACGTCAGGGCACCCAGCTGTACGAGCGCGCCATGGACCTATTCTCCCGTAGCCCCCAGGGCAGGGTAGTGGCGGGGCTTGTGATGACGTCGTACGCGCTCCATCCGTTTGTCTGCGATCAGCCGGCGCTGTTCGATGACGGAATGGCCCGCAGCGAACGGCTGGAGGACGCGATGAACGCAATCAACGATAAATACGGAGAGCTTACAATGCTACCGGCTACGGCCGCCCGTTCCAGGAACCCCATGAAGGATAAAGTTCCGTTCGGAACGATCCGCTATTTCACCTAGGAACCAAAAGACCGGCCACCTGAGGGTAAGGCGGCCGGTCCTGGTTTGAACCAACAAACTCGAATGAGGATGATCAGGGTATGCTATGCGGCAGCCATCTGCTCCTTAGCGGCAATTTCAGCCTTCTCATTACGTTCGATCAGTTTGGTCTTGAGCCATTTGGTTAGGCCCCATGACTGCTTGATGACGTTGGTGTACTCCGCAAGCATTTCCTGGGTGGCGCCAAGCTCCTTGGCTGATTCCAATAACCTCTGAGCCGTTTCGGCTTCACGGCGCATGTTAGCCAGCGCATCCAGCTTGAGCCGGTAACTAAAGAAGCGATGGGCTTCCATGATGTAATGCGACACTGCCGCGCTCGAGCGGCGCAGGTCGTTGCCTGTGCCGTAGAACTGGTCGGAAGGGAACTGCTTTACGAGCTCGTAAATTTGATCTTCAAGGACACGTGCGCTCTTGTAAATACGCAACTGTTCAACGGACTCGGCCATAATGTGGGTCTCCTTACCGGCGGGACCTATGTAAACTAACCGCCGGTTACTACTTGTTATTTGCTCACCTAGAGACATAGTACCGAATGAAAACCGAACAGTCAATACCTAAAAATGAGCGGATAATTCTGCTCATTTTTAGGGCTATTCGGTTGGTTTGGCCGGGGAGAATAATGAATCCTGATCCTCGATGTCCGGCTGTGGCTGCTCGACGGCTCCGAGCTGCTCTCCTAGTTGGTCTCTGGCCAGCGCGCTGACCTGTTTTTCGCTCATGGTCGGTGCCTTATTATAAGGCGGAGCATCGTGATCTTCATCGGTTAGAGTTTTGATTTTTTCTAAGTAGTCGAATTGTGGGAGCTCCATGTAGAACAACTCATAGTCGTCTAGCTTTGGTTTTTTCATTCTTACCTCTTGGTTAAATAAACCCCAGGCGCCTCAGACCCAGTAATAGGCCAAAAAACGTCAATAACCTTACGATACTGCTTCAGGTATGCCATAGACACCGGATAAATTACAAAATACACAGACAAAATAAGGACCGTTTTAGTTACATTGCTAGCCAAAAGAATCGAACACAAAAATTAATTGGCTGAAAATTGAGGCTGGGCGTGAGCTTTCGGCTTGTTCAGTGGCCCGCGGGGCTATGTAGCGATTTCCTGATAGAACATCAGGCCTAGCTTTATCTGCAGGGCGTCATCGAAGTGACGTGGGTCAAGGTTGATGAGCTTTTTGGTTTTATCGAGTCGGTATATCAGGGTATTACGATGGATATGGAGTCTTTCGGCAGCTTCCGTCAAATTAAGACCGCTAGCTAGAAACGCTTGAACGGTTTTGAAGAGTTGCTCATCTCGAAGCAGCGGCGAGAGGATCTGATGTGCCAGTTCGGCCTTACGATCCTGGGAAGTGTTGGCAAGGGTAATGAACATACCGACCCGTTTGATGTGGTAAACGTGGCCAAGTCCCCAGACTTTAGAACCGACTTCCAAGGCTAACTTGGCATCCTGGTAGCTCTTTCGTAACCCGCGGAGGTCTGGGTAATACTGGCCGATGCCGATAGTGATGGTGTAGCTTAGTTGTAAATTTTGCAACAGTCCGAGAGCAAAATCTCCCTTTTCTGACATATAACGGATAGTGTTCAGGGTGGTGAGACTGTCGCCGCCGATGCCCTTTAGAACCACGAAGCGGTCTTCGCCGATGTAGGCTACGGGGTCGCTGAGCGCTCCCTTGAAGCCGCTGCGAATATGGGCCGAAATGCGCTCAGTCTCATGATCCAGCTCCAACTGCTGCTCCTCGGAGGATAAATTGGCGTACTGCTGGCGGACGGAGGTTTCCAGGCCCTCCAGATGGGCAATGATGATGGCCTGGGGCGAGCGTATACCCAGCTGGAGGATGTCGGCCTGGCGGTAAATATCCTCCACATCCACGTCGCGCGTGGTCAACGCGTGCTTAATGAAGTCGGCGCGTACCCGTTCGGCGCTCTGAATCTTATCGAGCAGGAAGTGCTGGTACACGATGACCTCGGCCAAGCCCTCAAGGAGCGTCATGGCTTCCTGGGTGATGGGGCCGGTGTCCAGCGGCAGGCCGAAGACTGCGATGGTGCGTTCATCGTATACAAAGGGCCACCATTTGGTCTGCTGGCCTTCAAAATTGGCTGTTGCAGGTCGTCCAGTCTGGGCCACGTTGAGCGCCTCGGCCACGAATATCCGACGGACTTCGCTGTTGGCAGCCAGAATCTGTCCCGACAGATCGGCCAGCGCGATATCGCGTTTTAAGATGGCGTGAGCCTTGTCGACAATCTGTTTGGCAAGCGAGTGGTTAAGCAGCACGGGTAGGCTCCACGAATCGGTTATACAAAATGGCCAGTTTAATTTGAACGGCATCGTCGAAGGCCCGCGGATCAAGGCCTAAGGTATCGGTGATGCGGTCCAGGCGGTAGACAAGCGTGTTGCGGTGGATACCCAGTTTGTCGGCCGTGCGGGTGAGGCTCATGTCAAAGTCAAAAAAGGTTTCGAGCGTTTGGATAATCTCCGTGTTCTCGCCGAGGCGTTCCAGTAGTTCCCGGCTGAAGTAGATGTTGCTCTCATCCACTCCGGATAGCAATGGAGCCACCACCCCGAAGTCGTCGATGTGGTAGATTCGGTCGACGTCCCAGGTTTGGGCGCCCAGCTCAATGGCGCTGCGGGCTTCATGATAGCTAACGCGCAAGCCTTCCAGCCCCGGATGGTAATTGCCGACGCCCACTGTGGTAGTGAGCTTGAGTTCGCTCTTGAGAATGCCGTAGATGGCGTTGAGGCTCTTCTTGAAGTGATCCAGGCTGCTTACAAGGTCGGAGTCGGACTCGTTGACAAGGTCTTTGAGGATGCAGAACGAGGTCCCGCCGAGATAGCTGACAATATTTTCCCGGCTGGAGGTATAAAACGAATCTAGGGCACGGGTAATACCGAACTTATATCGGGTCAGGCGGACTTCACGGTCGCCTGAGGGGTCCTGGTTACGGGCGGTCAGCTGGGGATCGTCGATGGTTATAACGATAGCAATGCGCGGCCGGTCCAGCTCGATATCAAAGAGCCGGGCTTCGGCGGCCAGAAGGCTCCAATCTGGCTGGGGCTGGTTTAATAGGTCGTAAATAAACTTGTCCATCCGCTCATCCTGATGGGGGATCTGTTCCAGCACGATGCTCTGGTGCATGACCAGCTCGGCGATGCTGCGAATAAGAGGAGCGATTTCTTCATGGTTTGGCATTTCGGCTGCCAGAATGATATAGCCGACCACCTTGCCGCCGTAGGCGAAGGGGATTGCCCAGGGAATTTTTGTCAGCGTAACTGCTTCAGCCGACATGCCCGGCGACGCCGCCAGCGTCTTACCATCGGGAGCTGTCACTTTGAGCTCCTGACTGACGAGAGTTCCAACTTTAGCACGTATCTTATCGGCAATTTGCTGACTTAGCATGAGATGTTTCCTCTTACGCTGGGACTTCTTACAATAAGCATAACGTTCGGTTATGTTTCCAACAAGCATGAGCGGAAAAAATACTTCGCATGAGAACGCCCCTCTACACGTTTTGTGCGGAGGGGCAGCGGATAGGGGGGTTTATAGCGAAAGCATGGTGCTAAATCAAACCCAGGGTTTCAGCCAGCTTGCGGAACCCTTTGAAAGGCAGCGTCAGCTTTTCGCCGGTGTTGGCGGGCTGGATGCTTAGCGTATCAACCGAACCGGCCTGAGTCGATTCAAGTGCCGCTAGAACCTCGGGATAGACCTTCTTGAGGATATCCTTACGAATTACCTTGGTGGTCTTGATGATCTCATCAGCCAGCTCAGGGAAGTTGTCTTCCACTTCCTTGACGGCAGTGGCTTCATCGGTGGAGAACTCAACGGCGCCGAGGTTACGGTGCCGGCGTACTAGTCTGCCGGCACCCACGTCGACCTCAGAGAGACCACCCATGAGCTCATCGAGAAGCGGCTCCACGTAGGCAAAAATTGCCGCACCGTCTCGGTTGATGCCTTCGCCCTCGCGACGGTTGAGTTCGGCCTTCCTGTTGATGGCGGCGTCCAGCTTCTGACGAGCTCGCGCGACCTGCGCATCGGCGCGTGCGTCACGGTTGGAAAGGCGCTGGAGACGTACACCGAGTCGGCTGATGACCCGGTTCAACTGGTCATGACTCTTGATTGCGGTAGCAGCCATTTGGGCCACCTACTTCCTAAGGAGCTCTCACACTATCGCAGTGAGCATGCGCCGACAGAAGGGTTTCTGTACGGTTAACGATATATCACTCTAAAATAGAGGTCTAGTCAATATTAATTACCCCAGAATGTTCGGTCGTTGCCACGGCAGGGCATTTGCGCTATAGTTTTCCCTTGTAGCGATACGATATCCGCTGCGGGCCCTTAGCTCAGTTGGCTAGAGCGCTTCATTGACGTTGAAGAGGTCAGAGGTTCGAATCCTCTAGGGCCCACCAAAGAAAACACCCGACTTGTTCGGGTGTTTTCTTTGGTGAAAGCCGCAGGGGACTTGATACCGAAAAGGAGGTTAGGATGACCCCGTTTGGCCCAGCTAACCAAGCGACAATACTCAGCCTCTTTTGACTTCGAGGCGCCGTAAAGCAGGCATTATTGGCAAGATACGCCTTGAACCTGCAACGACCATATGGTAAACACAGTGAGCCACCACTTTATGAGGCAATGTGTTGAAAGCCGAATTTCCACCCGATATACCCTCGAGACGAAAAGGATTATCTATGGCTACTATTCGCACGCCTTTTGCAGCCGATGCTCTGACGAGCTCGCTGGCCCATGACTGCCAGTCCGCCGAACTCAAACGCGTGGATAATCCGGCAAACGCTATTGATTGGTCGGACGCCAGCGGTAGCCAGGGGTACCAGGTATACCGTTGCGATGTCTGCCGTGATTATTGGGGCATGCGCTATCAGAGCGACGCTGGCACCGGTAGCGACGACCGTTCATTGCGCTTTGGCCCCGATCCAAGGAGTGTTCAACGACACAATTAAGTGTCGGTAACCCGTCCTACCACTAGGGCCCGGAACATTGTTCCGGGCCCTTCATACTTACTTGGTTTTATCTAAATGTCGCTTAAATTACAACACTAGTCTTATTATTCAGTTGCTAGTTTAGCATTGCCGGCTGTATCTTCACGGTCGATATGGTTGCGCAAAGCCTGTACCAGGACTCCGAGTCCGTAGAGGGAGGCCAGGAACGAAGCGAACCCGCCAACAATCGGAACAGCAAAGATTACGAAGCAGACAAGGATGCCTATAGCGCCTGCGGCGTATGGCCGGAACGTGCGCCCGCTCTTGTAGAGACGTCGGTAGAGGACTGCGCCGACTGCTAACGCCGTAATGATCCGGCTCAGATACAGCGCAACGGCCCAAAAGGTGAGTCCGAGCACGCCGGCCGGGATACCGATGATGGTAAGCATGATCATTACCGCGGCGATAGGTGTCAACACCAGAGCGGCAAAACCTAGGAGGAGGGTGAACCCGGGACGTCCGGCATGGGCGGAAGCTCCTGCCACAAAGCGTGGCGCAAGCCATAGAAGCAGTGCTCCTACAAGCAAGGCCGAGAGGATACTAAAGAGCAGGCCCGAAAGGAAGGCTGAGGCGGCATTCGGCCGCTGATCTGCAGTGACCTTGGGCGTGGTCCGCTTGGTATCGCCACTGATGCGGGCGCCAGTCTGGATGTCGGCTCCCTTACTGCTGGTGTACTCCAGGTTGCCGTTCACTAGGGCGGATGAGCCGATTGTGACATTTTCAGCTGCGAAGCGGACCTTGCCGGTAGAGCCATTGATGCCCAAACGGCTGGCGTTGCCATAGATTTCGCCGGTCACTGTCCCATTAAGGGTAGCGTCGGCGATTTGAGCCATCAGCTCGCCGCTGATGACGCTGTCCTTACTGGTTACCAGGGTCTGGGACAGGATACTGGCGTTGCGCCCGATGCTGCCGTTCAAATTAACTGTCTGGGCCGCCAGTCGGACATTACCGGACACTGTCCCGTTTATAGTGATGTTCTGAGCCGCACAGAGCACGTCTCCCTGCACCGGGCCGTTAATCGTGACATTCTGTCCGGCACAAAAGACATCGCCCTTCACAGAGCCGTTAATATCGATAGTGCTGCCTGCGGCGTAGTAGCTGCCTGACACCGTTTTATCGGATGCCAGCGATGTCTGATCGCCGGTTGATGTATCAAAGGCGCGAGCGCTGCCGGCAAAACCTATCGTTGATACCAAAAGAATACCTAGCACAAGCAATTTTCGCATAACCATAATCCTCCCACATTTATATGGCTTAAGGGTACGCCCGCCCCAGGGGCTTGGCAAGTTGGCAGCGGTTGGCAGTCGCTCGCTCGCCAGCTATACTTAACCTCACGGTCGCGTGGGGGCAATTAGCTCAGTTGGTTAGAGCGCTTGATTCACATTCAAGAGGTCACAGGTTCGAGTCCTGTATTGCCCACCAAAGACTAAAAAGTAAAAAGGCCGCCTGCTAACCATAATTCGGTTTGCAGGCGGCCTTGTTCGTGCGTCGGGTCAGAGGTACTGGCCTGTTGGGACGTTAACGGTCGGAGGAATCTCTTTGCCGCCCTGTTCCTCTTTCTTCTTATTGGGAACAAGCGTGCGGATGTAGACGATACGTTCGCCCTTCTTGCCGGAAATCCGCGCCCAGTCATCGGGGTTGGTGGTGTTGGGCAGGTCCTCGTTCTCTTTGAACTCATCTCGGACGGCCTGCTCCAGGTGATCCAGGCTGAGCCCCTTGGGCTTGAGCTTGAGCTCAAGGAAGTCCTTGATGGCCATCTTCTTGGCCCGGTCCACGATGTTTTGGATCATAGCACCGGAGCTGAAGTCCTTGAAGTACTGTATATCCTTATCACCGTTCGCATAGGTCACCTCAAGGAAGCGATTTTCCGCGGTTTCGGCATACATGTGCTGAACGGTGGTGCGGATGATGGCGGCGACGGTCGCCGCGGGGTCGTTGTTATTTTCCGCTAGGTCAGTCTTTCGCAGCGGCAGGTCGGCAGTGAGATACTTGGTGAAGATGTCCTCTGCGCCTTCCGCGTCGGGCCGCTCCACCTTGATTTTGACGTCAAGGCGGCCGGGACGCAGGATGGCCGGGTCAATCATGTCCTCACGGTTGGAGGCGCCTATGACCAGGACGTTCTTGAGGTCCTCCACGCCGTCCATCTCCGCCAGCAACTGAGGGACGATGGTGGTCTCGACGTCGGAACTGACGCCCGAACCGCGGGTGCGGAAGAGCGACTCCATCTCGTCGAAGAAGATAACCACGATGTTGCCGGCCGAGGCCTTCTCGCGGGCGCGAGCGAAGATTAGCCGGATACGGCGCTCGGTCTCACCGACGTACTTATTCAGGAGTTCCGGTCCCTTCACATTGATGAAGAAAGCCGAGGCCGAGGCGGCGTTGCCCTCGGCCGCCATGCGCCTGCCTAGCCCGGACGCTACCGCCTTGGCGATAAGCGTCTTGCCGCAGCCGGGCGGGCCGTAGAGCAGCACGCCCTTGGGCGGGCGTAGCTTGTACTCGCTGAAGAGCTCCGGATACAGGTAGGGAAGTTCAACGGCGTCCCGAATGGCTTCGATTTGTGGGGCCAAGCCACCAATATCCGCATAGTCGATGTCGGGCAGTTCCTCCAACTCGAGGTCGTTGACCTCAGTCTTGGGGATGACCTCCAAGGCTTGCTTGGTACGGCTGTCGATAAGGAGCGAATCACCGACTCGTGGCTTGCAGCCGATCAGCAGACCGGCCAGGCTCACCACGGTGTCCTCGTCGGCGTGTCCGGTGACCAGGACGCGCTTGCCGTCGGCCAGCACTTCCTTGACTATGACGACTTCGCCCAGTCGCTCGAAATCCAGGACTTCAATAACGTGTAGGGCTTCATTGAGGATGACTTCGCGGCCGGGGATGAGCTCGGCAGGGTCGACGGACGGGGATACGGCGACACGCAGTTTGCGGCCGCCCGTTTGGATGTCGACGACGTCGTCCTCCCTGAATTCCAGGACGGTGCCAAAGGCGGAAGGAGGCAGGGCCAGCCGGTCCATTGCCTCCTTGTCCTTGGCGATTTGCTCCCGCGCCTCCTTAAGGGCGGCTACGAGGGCCAAGTTCTTGCCGCTAGTTGCGCTGTTTTGGCGTTCTATCGTTTCAATGGTTTGACGCAGCTGTATGAGCTCGCGTGCGTTGGCTTCGGGTGATCCTGACATGGTAATCAACCTCCTGGGTCCGTCAAATCGGGGTAGGGAGTAGGGTAATCGAGGGGAAAATTGTGTCAAAGAACTGGCTGTACTATAACCATCGTCCAGCCGGGTTGCTAGCTTAAGCGTAATGGGTCATAGTCCAGAGTTATCCCCCGACCTGATGGTGATTGGGGATAAAACGGACCTAAACTGGGTTATCAACAATTGTATCCATTTATTGATAATGCTACTATCAATTAGTAATCAAAGGTTTCGCGTGGAAACTTCCGGACAAAGCTTACTCGATTTCTGGGCCTGGTCGGCGCGAAAGGGACTCGTGCCTACATCTGTTGCTAATGACCTGCGCGCCGCCAGTAAAGAAGTGCTGTCGGTAGAGGATCACTGGCAGACGATTGATATCAAAAGCCTTGATGTTGATTATTTAATGGTCCGGTTTGATAACCTGCGAAAATTCAAGTTTAAGCCGCAGAGCCTATCGGCCTACAAGAGCCGCTTTAAGAAGGCCCGCAAATTGTATCTGGCTTATCTGGAGAACCCCAGCGGCTGGCATTATCCTGGAGCAGTTAAACGACGGACTTCCAGGGCAGTAGCTGATTCCAGGGCCGAGACCCATCAGGCGCCGGAGTATCAGATGCCTACCTCAGCTCCCGGCCAGATATCCTCACCTACAGCGATGTTGGACCCCTCGATCCAGCGCCTGGAATTCCCCGTGCGGCCGGGCGTCTCAGCCCGCCTGGAACTGCCGGTAGACCTCACCCGTGAGGAAGCTAACCGCATCGCGGCCTATCTTCAGCTCATTGTTCCCTAAATTGTCCCTTGGAAGATAGTGAAAACGGGCGTATAGTCATGCCAGTATTTTGACAAGGGATGTCAGCGCCCAAGCGGCAGCATATGCGCTATAATGGACGTATGAATCCAGAACACCCATCGAGCGAAGGGCAAGACAATATGTCTGATAGCGGTTACATATCTGATAGTGACTTTTATCGCCCCAAAGATGTACCCCAAACCGAGGTAAGCGACGAAGATCTGGCTCGCCAGCGCACGGAGTTTGCCAAAGGCGGTGCACAAAGGTATGAGGAGGCACTCGCTAGCAAATCAGATGGCTCGGGTACCGGCGGTAATGAGCGCGAGAGTCAGGCCTATGAAGACATCGGCAATCATGGACTGCCTAGCGCCGACCTCATCAATAGTGCCGACCAGCTTCAGCGTGAGGCTGCGGAAGCTCGTGCAGCAGCACGTCTGCAGCGTCTCCAAAAGGAGAAAGAGGAGAGTCTGGCCGCGCAGCGGTTAATTAACGACCGCGGGACAGCCGCAGTTCGACAAGAACTAGGTATGTTACCAAGAGCGTCTGACGTACTAACAGGGCATAGTCCAGAAGCACGGCGGGTGATTGAGGCGGCCAGATTAAAGGGTGAACAAGCCCGTAAGGCTGCCGAACCAAAGGCCGGCTGGCCCGCCGACCAACTAATCCAGACTCCCCAGGAGGCTCGTGACGTAGGTAAGCGGTTGTCTGACCAGGCCGAACAAGACCATCAAGATACAGCCGAGTAATTTCGGCTGAGGCCCCAGGGATTGCCCTGGGGCCTGAATTTTGCCATAATTAACCTAGTCCCAGGGCACAGACGCGGCCTAACCAACCGCCGAGCCCCGCTACCGGTAGCGCATACCGGTGCTTCGAGAGCCTTGCGCCGCAAGCACAAGGAAGTCTGGTGGAACCGCCCCCGAAACCGTCGAGGGTCCAGACGTACAAGCATTGTCTTGTGCGTCTGTTTTTGTTTATTAAGGAGCTTGAAGAATGAGCAGCAAAGATAACGAGCAACAACTAATGCCCATGCGGCATTCTCTGGCCCACGTCATGGCGACAGCCATGCAGGAGCTGTATCCCGGCATCAAATTCGGCATCGGCCCGGTGGTCGAGCACGGTTTTTATTACGATGTGGACGTACAGCCCCGCCTGACCGAGGAAGACCTGCCCAAGATTCAAGCCAAAATGAAGGAAGTCATCAAGGCTAACTATCCGTTTGAGAGTTCGACCATGGGCTTGGACAAGGCCATCGGCTACTTCACGGACAAAGAACAGACCTACAAGATCGATTTGCTAAACGACCTAAAGGTCCATGGCACCACGGTGGCCAAAGACATCGACCGCAGCCAGTTGGGTCTGGGAGAGGATGCCAAAGTCGACGAGGTGGGTATCTACACCGATGGTCCGTTTACCGATTTATGCCGGGGACCTCATGTGGAATCGACCGGCAAAGTGGGAGCCTTCAAACTGATGCGCGTGAGCGGTGCCTATTGGCGCGGCGATGAGAAGAACGCCCAGCTGCAACGGGTATATGGTGTAGGATTTACAACGAAAGAGGAACTGAACGCTCACCTGGAGATGCTCATCCAGGCGGAAAAACGCGACCATCGCAAGCTGGGCAAGGAAATGGACCTGTTCGTTTTCTCGGACCTCGTGGGCCAGGGTCTGCCGTTGTGGACGCCGCGCGGAACGGTCATTCGGGAGGAACTTAATAATTATGTTCAGGAGCTTCGGGCGACCGTGGGCGGCGGCTATGGACAAGTCACCATCCCGCATATCACCAAGAAGGACCTCTACGAAAAGAGCGGCCATTGGGACAAGTTCTCTAATGAGCTGTTCAAGATCAAAACGCGTGAAGGTCACATCCTAGCTATGAAGCCGATGAACTGCCCGCATCACGCTCAAATCTTTGACTCGCGGCCGCGCAGCTACCGCGATATGCCCATCCGCTACCGCGAGACCACCATGGTCTACCGCGACGAGCAGAGCGGGGAACTGGGCGGTCTGGCCCGGGTTCGCTCCATCACCCAGGACGACGCCCACGTCTTTTGCCGCACCAACCAGATTGAGACGGAGATAGTTCAGCTTTGGAACGTGGTGAAGGGCTTTTACGGCACGGTCGGTATGGATCTCAAGGTGCGCTTCAGCCGCCACGACCCAGCCAAGATCAAAGACCATATCGGCACCGAGGCCACCTGGCAGCGCGCCGAAGCCCAGCTCCTTGAGGTGCTAAAGCGCGAAGCGGGCGATGACTACGCGGACGGCTTAGGAGAAGCGGCCTTCTACGGTCCAAAAATCGACTTTATGGCCCGCGACGCCATCGGCCGAGAACACCAGGTTGCCACCATCCAGCTCGACTTCGGCCAGCCCGAAGGCTTTGACCTGGTATGTACCAACGAGTCCGGCGAGCGCGAGCGTATCGTCATGATCCACTGCGCCATCATGGGCTCGCTTGAGCGCTTCTTGAGCGTACTCATCGAGCACTACGCCGGCGCATTCCCAACCTGGCTCGCACCCGAGCAAGTGCGCCTGGCCCCGGTTAACGGCACGGACGAACTATTGGACTTTACCTACAAACTGCGCGACCAGCTGACCGCCGCCGGCCTGCGTGCCGAGGTAGACGCCTCCAACGAAGGCGTTGGCAAGAAGATCCGCACCGCTGGCCTGGCCAAAGTTCCGTACACGCTGGTTATCGGCGAAAAGGAAATGGAGAGCGGCAACGTCACGCCTCGTTTGCGCCAAGGCCACGGCGAGGACGTGGGCGAGATGAGCGTTGAGGCGTTCATCACCGGGGTTGCCCGCGAGGCGGCCGAGCGGTCGGCGAATAGTAAATTGTAATGACTGATGCCATGCGATCTGACAACACACGATTGCCAGGGTACGAGGAACTGATTAAGATTTTGGCCCAGGAAGAATTTCGTCCCGTAGCGCCAGGTAAAGAAGCTGTACACTACCCTGATTTTTCAACGATCGTGACACTACTGAGCTATCTGGACCTGTCCACGGACCTCTTTACGGGGCACGTCGACTCAATCTATGAGGCAGTTGCCTCAGGTGATGCGCTGCTTGAGTGTGTCGTCGGGGCATTGGCCAGGCAACAAACGGACGAGCGAACCGTCAATCTTTTGGATGCTTGTTACGCATACCTGGCCGAAGAAGATAAGCCTGAGCCGAGTGACCTGATATTTGTCTTCGGAGGCAAAACGCCCGCCCGGCCGCAGCGTGCCGCCGAGCTGTATAATCGAGGGTTTGCGGCCGAAATCTGGATGAGCGGCGGCAATGCAATATACGCGCAGGATAAGACGCATTCCGAGGCGGTAATATATCGGGATGTAGCGCTGGCGCAGGGCGTACCGACGGACGCAATCTTGCTTGAGGCAAAATCGATAACCGTGCCTGATAATGTTCGCGTGTCACTTAATCTGATGGACAAGCTGGGACGCCACATCACGAGCGTGATCATAGTAAATTCACCATATACGCAACGCCGCGGCTGGGTGCTTTTCAAAAAGCACCTGCCCGATGACGTTCAAGTGTATCGCGTTAATTGTGACACGAAGCCAGAGTTCTCGCGTGATAACTGGTACAAACAAGAATCTACGCTCCGCGTCGTATTGAATGAATTTATGAAGATGCGTGCATCGGTCGTATATAATACCGCTTAGCAGCGCTCTAAATAAGAGTACTTATGATCACCAGAATGAGCGTCAGTTCTCGTCGATACTAAATGCATACATTGCCCGGAGCCAGATATTATCATTCAAACGACAGAAAGGCTGTTTTTGTTATACTTAACGAATGGATAGTTTCAATCATGTTGCGGACAATCTGAAAACAAAAAAACCGGTTGTCTTTACGGCGCAATCGGCAAAAAATTTTCATCAACGAATGTTGATCTGTCGCCACGCCTTCACGCAAGGGGTCATACCAATTAATCCTTTCAACGTGTTCGGATATTATCTCTACGAGTTGGTTGACCGAGACCTGATTCGCAACGGAAACAATAACCTGTTAGGCCGGTGTGATGAGCTGTGGGTATACGGCGACATTAGCGACGGAATTCTATCGGAGATTAATACGTTTAAGGGAACAGGCAAGCCGATTAGGTATTTTGATATCTCAGGCTTGCCTGAGACGGTTATCGAGGTGGAGCTATCGGAGCTGCCCTTTGAAGCGAATGTAGAACAGTATCGTCACGAATTCGAATGATAGTAGAATAGGTATATGCCTTCACCGATTTCTCATTTGGCCTATGCCCAAGATTTTGCAGTCACCGACGCACCCTCTGACAAGGCCGCCTATTGGCGCGGAACGGTGTTTCCCGATATTCGCTATCTGGGCGTGATTGAACGCGCCAAAAGCCACAGAACGGGAGTAACGTTCCACGAAGTCAGTGCGGAAACGGGTTCATGGCAGCGCGGGTATTTGTTACATAATGTAGTTGATGAAGCCTGGAACGCGTATTGGCGCCAGTTTGGTATGGATACCGACGAGCCGGCGCACCGGGCGAAATGGATGGCGGTAAAGCTCCTTGAAGATGAACTGGTTTTTGCCGATATCTTTGACAAGGCCGGTGTTGCCGCGACACTTGGAGTAGCTGACGCGGGAGCCTTGGCCTTAGGTATTAAAAGCCGCGACATAGAGCGGTGGGGCGCAATCGTCGGCGAGATGTTGTGCGAGGTACCCAGCGAGCAGTCTAGAGGTCGGTTCGCCGGTCACCTGGACTTTGGCGCGGAGCTGGCAAGGATAATTGAGGAACATATAACGCTGTTGCGTGCTGACGAGAAGTGGATGGCGCGGATCCGCGGTTGCCGGCCGTTTGTCAGTAAGCTGTGGGGACCTGCGTAACGGCCGCCCGCTTTGACGAGTCTGCGTGGAGCGCGGCTTTATCTAAGCCCGACTGGTTCGTAGTGCTGGCCGATGAGCTGAAAGGTCTGCGGCGGCAATGGGAAGACTCTGCCAACCCGCAGCGCGATGACATCAAGCGCGAGGTGCGCGGATTCTTTGAACGCAAGCTCCTAGGCGGCGAAATCGCGCTGGCCGACCGCGGCGAGAATATGGACGTGCAACGCGAGCCGGTGGATACCATCGTCATCCACCATACGAGCGCGCAACCTGGCTATACCTTGCCGCAGATGAACGCGGTCCACCTCCTCAACTTATACGTGCCGTATTATCTAAATCCGCCGGTCGCCGCAGAGCAGCATCTAAAAGGCACGCCCATTTGGAGCGGCCATTTCGATGGTGCCGGTAATCCAGTGTTTTACGCCTATCATTGGCTGGTGCGGATGGACGGGAGCGTCGAGCGGCTGCTGGCGGACGGTAAGATCGGTTGGCATGCGGGCAATTGGGAAATAAATAAGCGTAGCGTCGCCATCTGTATCGACAACGACTATACGGACTTGGTCCCATACGATGAGGTATTGAAAGCGGTCGCCGGGCTCATCAGGACTCATTACGGAGCTATCCCTCATGTTCGCATTTTTGGCCACCGGGATGTCGGTAAACTACCGACGATTTGTCCTGGAGAGCTGTTCGAAGACGGTTGGAAGCCAGTGCTCTTGAAGCTATTGGCCGAATAAGCCGGTCGCTTCATATCTGTCGGCGAAGTATAATAAAACCTATGCGAGAAACGATTGCCATCGATATCGACGAGGTCCTGTTCGGCTTCAACGAGCGGTTTTTATCGTTCCATAACGAGCGCTACAAGACGCAGTTTTTGCCGCACCATCTCCCATCGATGCATTGTTATAAGGTTCTCGGGGGTACACCGGCGGACGACCTACGCAAAGTCGGCGAATTCCAGGCGGATTTGGGTAACTTGGACGGGGAGCCGGTGCCGCGGTCGGTGGATTCACTGAGCCGGCTGAAATCGGCCTACAACCTGGTTATTATTACGGCCCGGACCTCCAATATGGAACAGCAAACGCGCAAATGGCTCGCAGCTACGTACCCAGAGACCTTCAGCAACGTCCATTTTGCCAACTATTACGATGAGTCTAGGCCGCGCCGGACCAAAGGCGACGTGTGCCGGGATTTGGGAGTGGACCGCATCATCGACGACCAGCCATCGTACATTGAAGACTGCTTGAGTCATGGCGTAAAGGGGATACTGTTTGGCGACTACGCCTGGAACCGCGAGGCGACGCTACATCCAGAGGTGTTGCGGGCCAAGGATTGGGCTGAAGTGGAGCGAATTCTCCTGTAACCGAACAGAAACCGTATACTTTTATTTACGATTGATATAGCATGAAGAGGTGCAGGTAATGACGCCAACTCCAATCAAAGACAACCATGCGGAGACGCATTTACGGGACTTATTAAAGTCCACATTCGGTTACGAAACCTTCCGGCCGGGACAGGCCGAGATTGTGACGCACGTGGCAGCCGGCGGCGAGGCCCTGGTGCTGATGCCGACCGGCGGCGGCAAATCACTGTGTTACCAGCTGCCGGCTATTGCGCGCGAGGGGCTGACGCTGGTGGTATCGCCGCTGATCGCTTTGATGAAAGACCAGGTTGACGGGCTAACGGCTAACGGCGTGGCGGCGGGGTGCTTGAACAGCGCCATGGCGGCCCGGGAAATAGCGTGGGTTACCAAGCAGGCTGAAAATGGCGAACTCAAGCTCCTTTACGTCTCCCCGGAGCGGCTTGGTATCGGAGACTTCCGTGCCTGGCTCGGAGGCCTGAACGTGACGCTCGTGGCCATCGATGAGGCCCACTGTATCAGCGAATGGGGCCACGATTTTAGGCCGGATTACCGTAATCTCAAGCGCCTGCGGACGGATATTCCGGATGTGCAGATTGTGGCGCTGACGGCTTCCGCGACCGCTCGCGTTCAGGACGATATCGTCTCCCAACTAGGGCTGGGCAAGGCGCGCAAGTTCGCCACCGGCTTCAACCGGCCTAACCTGACCTACCGCGTCCGTCCCAAAGGCGACTTAGCGATACAGGTCAAAGGGCTGCTGGCGCAGCCGCACGCCGGTGCCAGTATTGTCTACTGCTTTTCGCGTAAAGACTGCGAGCGGCTGAGTACGAAGCTGCAGGCCGCCGGAATTGCGGCGCTGCCGTACCACGCCGGGCTGGACGCCGAGACGCGCCGCGAGCACCAGGAGCGCTTCATGCGCGACGACTGCCAGGTGATGGTGGCTACCATCGCCTTCGGCATGGGCATCGACAAGCCGGACATCCGGCTGGTAGTGCACGCCGATTTGCCCAAGACCCCGGAAGGCTACTACCAGGAAACCGGCCGTGCGGGGCGCGACGGCCTGCCCAGCGACTGTGTACTCCTGTTTAGTGCTGGCGACCGGATTAAGCAGGAGATGTTCATCCGCGAGCTCGAAAGCGACGGAGAACGACTGCAGGCACGCCACAAGCTCGATGACATGGTGACCTATTGCCGTCTCAATACCTGCCGCCGCAATTATCTGCTGGCCTACTTCGGCGACGTGACGGCGGAAGTGCGCTGCGACGCCTGTGGTGCGTGCCTGGAGCCGCGCGACGAGTTTGATGCCACCGAGGTATCGCAGAAGATACTTTCGGCCGTGGCGCGGACGGGGCAGCGGTTCGGCTCGGCCTACATTGCCACCTTGCTCACGGGCAAGGCCGACAAAAAGATCCGCGAGCGGGGGCATGACTCCCTGAGCGTATTCGGTATAGTGGGGGATTTTGACGAGACGTCCCTCAAGGAACTAATGGAACAGCTGATCAGCTCGGGGCATCTGCTCAAAATGGGCTCGGAGTATCCGGTGCTCGGGATTTCAAGGACCGGTGCCGAACTTTTACGCGGGAGCGGTCAGCTGTTGCTACCACGCCCGACGGTGCGCGTCAGCACGGCCAAGGCCCGCCGCCATGCGGCGGCTCGGGCATCTGCCGGCGGTGAGAGTTACGACGAGACGTTGTTCGAACGTCTGCGGGCTCTGCGCAAGCGCATCGCCGCCAGCGAGGGCGTGCCGCCGTACATCGTTTTTGGTGATGCGGCGCTCATCGCCATGAGTCAGCTCAAGCCGCGCGACGCTGATGTCTTCGGCCTGGTGCCCGGCGTCGGTGAAGCCAAACTCCAGCGGTACGGCCAGGCCTTCACCGGGGAAATCCGACAGTACGCCGAAGACTACGAGGGGGCGTAGCTATGGCTGAGTTCGCGGATAGGGTTTACGAGTACGTAGCGATGATACCCGCAGGTCGCGTCATGACCTATGGTCAGCTGGCAGCGCTCTCCGGCAGCCCGAGAGCGGCGCGAATGGTCGGTGGCATTGCTCATTTCGGCCCGGAAGATCTGCCGTGGCATCGGGTGGTTAACAAGCAGGGCGGACTTGCGAGTAATTTCCCCGGCGGCCGGCCGGAGCAGGCCCATCGGCTTGAGGCCGAAGGGGTGGAGGTACGTGAGGATATGACGGTTGATATCGATAAACTGTTGTGGAATCCGCAACAGTAGTCGACGCGTTTGAGCGCTAATCAGGCGGTTATTTGTCTGTTGCAGCCGGCGAGGGCGACTATTTCTTTCCCATTGCGCCCAAGCTCAAAGCATGGCACCCTATGGTAATGATTGATCCAAGCACCAAACTCATTGCAGTCGTCGGGCCCACGGCCTCGGGGAAATCTGATTTAGCCCTTACCTTAGCCAAAAAATATGATGGCGAAATTTTGTGTGCTGACTCCCGGACGGTGTACCGAGGGCTGGATATCGGGGCAGCCAAGCCGAGCGATGACGACCGGCGGGCAGTGCCACACCACCTACTCGACCTAGTTGATCCGGACGAGATGCTGAGCGTGGCGGCGTTCAAGCAGGCCGCCGAGCAGGCAGCCGCCGAGGTTGCCACTCGCGGGCACGTTCCGTTCCTTGTCGGGGGCAGTGGACTCTATATTGATAGCGTTCTATACGATTATAGTTTTCCGCCAATCGCCGACAAGGTAGCGCGCACCGAGCTTGAGTCGTACTCCAATCAGGACTTGGTGGAACGCCTTAAAAGGTTGGACCCGGAAGCGGCTCTAATAACCGATTTGGCAAACCGAAGGAGGGTCATCAGAGCCCTCGAAACGGTAGGCCAACCACGTTTACGCCGCGATTCGATTCGACCCAACACTTTAGTCCTCGGCATCGCCTTGAACAAAGAAGTGATGCAGAGACGCATTGAACAACGTATCGGAATAATGCTTTCCCAAGGCTTTTTTGAAGAAGTTAAGCGTTTGGGTGAACAATACGGCTGGGACTGCGAGGCCATGAGCGGTATCGGATACCGGGCGTTTAAAGAGGCGGCCAACGGCGGTATGACGGTTGAGCAAGCGGCTAAGCAATTCGTCCGCGGCGACATGCGGCTGGTGAAGAAACAACTGACCTGGTTTAAGCGCAACCAGGACATACATTGGGTCTCAAACCACGCGCAGGCCGAAGAATTTGTGACCGCCTTCCTAGCAAACTAGGGCCCATTTGCCGGGAGGAATATATGCATTCCCGCCAGTGGTGATTGGCGACGGAAATGTTTTAGACGGGCAACAGGGCAGAGTCCGCCACAAGGGAATGTGTATGTTCCTCCCGGCAACGCCCCGAATAAGCTATAATCGCAACATGAACATAACGCTGACGCTTGCCATCACCAAAACCGCCGCTGGTTTGTCGCGCTCGCTCGGCCGTGGCGGCGGCGGCGCCTTACCTGGACTGATAGCCGACCGGCTGGATAAGCAATTGGGCCGCAAGCTGGCTGCTCAGATTCCTCACGGCATCATCATCGTGACCGGAACCAACGGCAAAACCACGACGACCAAGATGATCGCCAGCGCCCTGGAGGCCAGTGGTGAGCGCGTCCTTACTAACCGAAGCGGCTCCAATCTGCGGCGCGGCATCTTGTCCTCGCTCATCGCGGGGTCCGACCGACGAGGCCGGATTGACGCCACCATCGCGCTGTTCGAGGTGGATGAGGCGTCGCTGAGGCGCATTGCGCCGGAACTCCAGCCCCGGCATATCGTCGTACTCAACCTCTTCCGCGACCAGCTCGACCGATATGGTGAGCTGGATACTACCGCGGCCCTCATTGGGCAGGGTATTGCGGCCACCAAGGCCAATTTGTACTTGAACGCTGACGATCCCCTGGTAGCCAGCCTCTCAAAATATGCCGCATCGCCGGAGCTGGTGAAGTATTTCGGCATCGAGGGCCTGCCGGCGGCCAGCACCGGCACTCATGCCACGGCGGCCGATTCCGACCGCTGCCCGGCCTGCGGCTCAAGGCTGACCTTCACGCGGACCTTCTACGGCCACATTGGTCATTATCGTTGCCCCAGGGGGGACTTCGGCCGGCCCGTTCCGAGCGTTGCGATAACCGGTGTTGAGCAGGCTGATATTACCGGAACCCGCTTTACCGTGGCGGTTGACGGCAAGCGCTTTGAGGCTGAATTACCGCTGCCAGGCACTTATAACCTTTACAACGCCTTGGCTGCCGTCGCGCTGTCGAGTGGCTTCGGACTAGAACCTCAACAATTCCTCCCCGTCCTGGGTCAGACTTCAGCAGCCTTCGGCCGCGTAGAACGAATTGAGCTCAAAGGCCGCACGCTTTATCTGCTTCTAATTAAGAACCCGGCCGGGTTTACTCAGGTCCTGGAAACCTTCCTATTCGGAGCCAAAGATGCTCATGTGCTGATGCTTATTAACGACGGCCACGCCGACGGACGGGACGTGTCTTGGCTGTGGGATGTGCCACTCGAGGCCTTGGCGCGGACGGGCGTCGTCGCCTCGGTTGGCGGAGTTCGTGGGAGCGACATGGCCTTGCGTTTGAAATATGCCGGCATTGAGGCGGAACTTCACGAGGGGATAGAGAACAGCTTGAACCGCTTCGTCTCAGCACTACCCGTTGGGGGAATCGGCTTCATTTTGCCCACCTACACCGCAATGATCGCCCTGCGCAAAGTACTGGCCACTCAAACCGACATTCAGGAGGTGGTGATATGAGCCAGGCCGTAACTATTGCTCACCTTTACCCTCGCGAGATGAACATTTACGGCGACTTGGGCAACGTTATTACGCTAGTTAAACGCCTGGAGTGGCGCGGCTATGAGGCCAAGGTCAAAGCCATTGAGATTGGCGAACCGTTCGATTTGAGTACCGCCGATATCGTCTTCGGTGGTGGAGGACAGGATTCGGGCCAGAGCCTCATCGGGCAGGATCTGCTGCTGCGCGGGGAAGAGTTGCGCGCGGCCGCGGCCGACGGAATGCCGATGCTGACCATCTGTGGCCTCTACCAGCTGTTCGGACGGGGATTTACGACAATGGACGGACGGGAACTCGCCGGCATCGACGTCTTTAAGGCCTCCACCATCGGCAGCACCACCCGGATGATCGGCAATATGGTGGTGAGGAGCGCCCGTTACGGCCGTCTGGTGGGTTTCGAGAACCATTCCGGCCAGACAACCCTGGAGGCTGGGCAGGAAGCGTTGGGGCGCGTCAAGAAGGGCTATGGTAACAATGAGCGTAGTCGGTTCGAGGGGGCCGTCTCCGGCAACGCCGTCGGTACGTACCTGCATGGTCCTGTATTGCCCAAGAATCCTGTCCTGGCGGACGACCTTATCCTGCAGGCTCTGAAGCGCCGGCATGGGATTGCTAGCCTTGAGCCGCTGGGTGACATGTTGGAGCATGCGGCAGCTAATGTAGCTTCAACCCGCCCGCGGTAACTGGATGAGAGCTTCCGTCCAGCGGAAGCGTAGGTGACACCCCGGCCGCTTCAGGCAACCGGGGATTTTCTTTTGCGTCTGGACAAGACATGGTTATTATCCTTATGCTTAATCCAATGACTATCCTGCTGCCCGACGAGGCGATTACCGAAGCGGAACTGGCCGCGACAGAAGCTCCCGAGGGGTCTCGGCGGCCGAGCCGGCACGGCTTCGGGCGTTTCCTGCGCATCTTAGGTCCTGGTATCGTTACTGGCGCGGCCGACGACGATCCCTCAGGCATTGCCACCTACTCTCAGGCCGGTGCTCAATTCGGCCTGGCGACGCCCTGGATCATGCTGGTAACCTACCCGCTGATGACGGCCGTCCAGGAAGCCTGCATGCGTATAGGCGCGGTTACAGGCAAGGGGCTGGCCGCCGTCATCCGTGAGAATTATCCCAAATGGCTACTCTATCCCGTCGTCGCCCTGGTCGTTGCGGCAAACGTCTTCAATATTGGCTCCGATATTGGCGCCATGGCCGCCTCGACTCAGCTGATTGTACCGATTCCGTTCGCCGTCCTGGCCGTGGGATTCTCGGTGCTGATGATTTTGCTCGAGATCTTCATCTCGTATAAGACCTATGTGAAGATGCTCAAGTGGCTAGCCTTATCGCTCATGTCATACTTCATTACCGCCTTCCTGGTGAATGTTCCTTGGCTTGAAGCACTCAAAGCGACGGTAATTCCTCAGATACAGATGACGCCGCAGTTCGTGTTTATTCTCGTAGCCATTCTGGGCACGACCATTTCTCCTTATCTGTTCTTTTGGCAGACCAGCGAGGTAGTTGAGGACGAGATTGCCTCCCATAGGTTGGCACAACGGGGTGGCGTACCGCGGCTCAGCCGGGCGTACCTCAAGAATCTCCGTATCGATACGGCCTTAGGGATGTTATTTAGCAATGTGAGTGCCTGGTTCATCATCATTGTGGGCGCCGTGGTGCTGAACGCCGGAGGTATAACCAACATCGACTCGGCGGCTGACGCGGCCAAAGCGCTTGAACCGCTCGTCAACGGTTTCCCGAACGCAGGCTTTATCGCCAAACTCATTTTCAGCATCGGCATTATCGGCATCGGTCTCCTCAGTGTTCCGGTGCTTGCGGGTTCGTCATCATACGCCATCACTGAGACTTTCAACTGGAAGGAAGGTCTGTATCGTAAGTTCAAGCAGGCACGGGCCTTCTATATCATCATCATCGCCGCGACGCTGGCCGGACTTCTGATGAACTTCGCAGGCATCGATCCGATAAAGGCCCTTATCTATACTGCGGTTTTTAACGGCGTTGCCGCCGTGCCGCTTGTCGCCATGGTGGCTCTCATCTCCAGCCGCACCGATGTTATGGGTGAATACAAAAGCGGGGTCTGGAGCAAGCTGGGTTTGTGGATAGCTTTTCTCTTCATGGCCGTGGCGGCGGCGGCTTTATTCTGGAGCTTCTTCGTCGGGGCATTCTAACCCACAATGTCTGAACCGTCATGCTCTGCCGTCAAAAGCGACAACCTGTCTGTTCTACTTATGCTCGGAATATAAATGCGCACAATGTGATGACATATGTATATAAGGTTTGGTATACTTGGCGCAACAACAGGTAATGAGCAGGGAATGAGGGCGCGAAATGATCGAACAACTGTTTGGTTCAAAGACACGAGTGAAGCTGTTGAGCCTGTTTTTCAACAACCCTGGCCGCCCGTTTTACGTGCGTGAAATCACTCGCAAGATTGATGAACAAATCAATTCCGTGCGACGGGAACTTGCCAACATGCTCTCTATCGGACTCGTCAGTTCCGACGGATCCAACAACCGCCTCTACTACGAAGTGAATCCCAAATATGAGTACTACGAGCAACTCCGCAGTATCTTCACCTCCATGCCAACCCATAGCGCCGACCCGGTCATGAAAGAGACGCAGGAGGAGGACCGCATCGTCAAGAAGCTTCGTTCCACCGGCAGTATCCAGCTGGCCTTCCTCACGGGTTCGTTCGCGCGTGACGGCCGCACCAACGTCGATATCTTTGTCGTCGGCGACGTTAATAAGGCCCGACTGGCCAAAGTAGTGGTGGAGATGGAGCAGGAGATGGGCCGCGAGCTCAACTACTCCTGTCTGACCCCCGCCGAATATGACTATCGATTGGGACTGAACGATAGGTTCCTCACCAACATCCTTGAGTCTAAGAAAATTATCGTCATTGACGGTCAGGAAGAAAAGCCGCTAGTTCACTCCGATGTTACCTTCGGCGAGTACGCCGACCTCGGCGACGGTGCGACGGCGCTTCCCGTATCAATCTATATTCGCGCCCGCGGTGCCAGAGACAAGTCGTAATTTTCGCTCAGGTAACATACAATGAGTGCTGATATTGGTCATTTAGCAGATTAGGAGCAGCATGGATATCACATACCTCGGCGCTGGAGCCGTGCGTTTATCAGGCAAGAACATCAACGTGGTTTGTGATCCGTATAACGACGGCGCGGGCTTAGGCAAACTCAGCGCTCGGGCTAACGTCGTGACGCAGAGCGCCTTGGACGGTTTTGGCCGTATCGACGGCGCCATGATTATCAGCGCTCCGGGTGAATACGAAGTTAAGGGCGCCATGATTACCGGCGTTCCTGCCCGCTTACATATCGATGAAGAGGGGGACCGGGCTACCGTTTTCAGCCTGCGTATCGACGGAGTTAACGTGGTCGTCTGCGGCAACATTGCCGGCAAACTTGATGACCGTGAGGTCGAGACTCTTGGCAAAGTCGACGTTATGGTGGTGCCTGTCGGCGGTCGCGGCCTGACCCTGGACGCCGAAGGCGCTGCCAGCGTTGTGGCTCAGCTTGAGCCGAGCTATGTCATACCGGTCCACTATGATGACCCCAAGACCACTTACGCCATGCCTCAGGCAGGAGTTGAGGAATTTCTCAAGGAGATGGGCTCCAAAGCTCCCGAAGAGCCCGTACTTAAGCTCAAAGTGAACGCTAAGGAGTTTCCCGAAGAGACTCAGGTCGTGGTACTGCAGCGCGCCGGGTCTTAACTGAGCCGCTTGTTGTATCAAGTTAGCGCACCGACTAAAAAGAGCCCTTAGGGGCTCTTTTTAATGCTGGGGTAGCAGCCTAAACGGCTGCTGTCTCGGTGAGTGCAACCTTGGCGGCGGCTTCACGCTGATACTTGGCCAGGGTGCGGATGCACTGAGTGCAAATCTTTGCCTGAATACGCGTCGTACCAATGGTAATGCGCTGGCGCTGGAGGTTGGGCTTCCAGACCTTGTTGGTCTTCTTGAGCGAGAACGGCACGTTGTGTCCGTATTGCTTACCCTTATTGCAGATGTCGCAGGCGTAGGCCATGATAATGCGTCCAGTTATGTAACTGTCCGATAATATCAGATATGAGCTCACGGGTCAACAAATAAAC
>JBBRTI010000002.1:0-65215 GCA_038244585.1 Candidatus Saccharimonadia bacterium
CGCTTGCGGGAGTACAGCACCAAGTACTGGAACAACCGGTTCACCGACGAGGACTTCGCCAAGGCCGAGGCTCAGCTGGCATTCGTGCCAGATGACCACGTCCAGGGCGTCGACAACATCTTCGGCTTCCACGTCCAGTTCACCTCCCTCGAGGAGACATACAAGATGTGGTACAAGGTGTACCAGGGCGAACTGCCCGGCGCCTGGCGCTGGCCGGAGCTCAAGGTGGACGCCGAGCACCTCAGCCTGCACGAGCTGGCTCGTTCCTACGAGCCCGGTATCCACCTGGTCAACATCGACCTCGTGGCTCACTGGGAGCCGGAGGACGGTCGAACCCTCGTGGAAGTCCGTGAGCAGGCCAAGAGCCAGGGCGAGATTCTCGCCCAGCTCGAGGTCATCTCCATCTACGGTGTTCTCACCCAGCTCTTCATGGAGCAGGACGGTGAGAACCTCCCGTACTCGGACATGCCCGGCACCGTCGTGACGTTTCCCGGCGACTCCGAGCCGTGCGCTCTGTACGTGGACTGGCACCGCATCGGCCGCGGGGCCGGGTTCGACGCCGACTGGGTCGGCTACCGCAGCTACGGGTGGGCGGCGCCGGTGCTCAGGGAGTTGCAGAGCTAGGACTTCGGTCCCTAGGGGCTTGGAGGGCCTTGGATTTCGATCCTTGGCCCTCCGCCCCGCAGGGGCGCAAATTCAATTTTTCACGCACGTGGATATTGGAGGAGCGTCCCTTCTTCATGTTCAAAAATTTGCGATAATCTAGGAGGCAGAAAGTTGTCGAATCCGTGTCGTTGTGAATGTGACTCGTCGAAACGCGCCACAACTCGTACTTAATTACTCCTCTCGTGAAAGTAATCCTCGTTTAAGTTACTCAGAAGGTTTAAACGGGGTCATCCATCACGTATCAAATTTAAGGGTGAAGTTCTATCATCGGACTGAGCGACCTGCCATGAAATTATTTCGACAACAGCGATATTTGGGTCGCTTTTTGTCTATTGACATTCATTACTTGTTATACTATAATGTAATAATCTTTGAAATGTCACAACTTCACAGAAGAACCAGACCAATTGAGCTATCCAGCTTTTGGTTGGACTCACAACTAGGAGATGTTATGTCAAACGCAAGACCCACAGCTTCTCAAACCGCACGGACCGTGGCGAAGGTGAACGCGGACATTGAGGCTGCCCGCTCCTTCTGTGTCTTCTCCGCAGGTTTCGCTGTATTCGGTTTCGCGAGCAACGCAGTGTCGGTGGCATATGATACGTTTCGCACTCAGGGCGGATGGCTCATATTCATGGCTGTGCTTTCATCGGTTTTTGGCGGCGCTTCCCTATATTTCTTTTTGAAACACAAGGAGCTCCTCGCCGAAAGGCACTCCATCTCCAATTAGTAACAACGCCGCCCGAGAGCGTATAATCTCGGGCAACTAACAAAGTTATTTATATATTAAATGGTTTTGATCGTTGCATTTGTATTGTTCTAAGTTCGTCCCACAGACCCTGCCAGTTATAATTCCAAAAAAGTGGCATAAACGAGCCGCTTTTTTTGTATTTTGTATGGAGAAGAATTAAAAATTGCTCGTATTAAAGCACAAAGGTTACATAGACTTCTTGGCAATAGAATGCTAAAGTAGGGCCTCGTTAGCTGACTCTGTTTCCGCAGTTGGCCTGTACCTTTCCAGGGAGAAATTATGTATCAACCACTTGTTTTGGTACCGACCGTTCGCGATCTCCGCTTGTTATTCAGGGCATCCGATGATTACGCACTGCTGGCACCTGGTGCATTGGAAGTTCTCAAACGCGCGGTTCAAAAGAGGCAGTCTTTACCGAAATCAATTCTACGGCAGGCTCAGAGAATGTGGGGGATTGATCTTTCGTCAAATGACGCAGCCCAAGCCTTGCTGATCCGCGAACCCGCTTGCTCCAGCTACGACAACGCCTCTTGGGAACTTAATATGAGGTGCAATTATAGTTGTGAGCATTGCTATTTAGGGCCTAAATCAATTGAGTCGATACCCATGCGAGAGAGGATAGTTATCCTTGAAACCATGCGAGATTTAGGTGTCTACCGCCTCCAAATCACTGGTGGCGAGCCGCTCATTGATCGGCATTTCGCAGAAAGCTACATGGCCGCCTATCGAATGGCATGCTAATTCGGCTCAGCACCAATGCCAGTCGGCTACATCAGGAAGAAACTTTGAGGCTATTGACCGACTTTCCACCGCTGCATGTAGCTATCAGCCTATACGGTGCCACAGCCGCGGCATATGAGTCGCTGACTCGGACGCCTGCTGGGACCTTTAAGCGCTTCTTGCGCGGTTTAACGGCAGCCAACGAGGCCGGAATTAATTTGCGCCTGAACATTATCGTTACCAAGCACAACGATCATCAGGTAGCAGATATGGAGGCACTAGCCGATAGTTTAGGTATAGAACACTTTGTCTATGGGAGAATTACTTCAACCTACCAAGGCACCGGAGAAGTTCTGTCCGCTCAAAGTCCGAAGGTGGACTTGCGCAAGCGACGAGACCCCTTTACGGGCTGTAACGCGGGAAAGACATTCTTTCACGTGGATCCGTTAGGGCGAGCCAGTATCTGTAAATTTGGTCGGGTTCCCTGGATCCAATTACAGCAAGATAGCATTGCTGGTATGGGCCAACTGGCGGCTATCTCCGATAAGTTGCTTACCCGAAGCGGTACTTGCGACGGCTGTACGATCCAGTCTAGCTGCAGCACTTGCCCACCGATGGTCGCTGATTATCGCAGCGCGGGTGCTCTAGAAGACTTTTTCTGCCAACACTCCTGAGAGGAGGTGATACTTGTGGACGACAACGATAGCCTAGTCATTGGTGAGGGCAATCTCGCGCTCGATTTCAAGCGAGACTGCAGTTGCTCAGGCAGCGACGACAACCCACACTAACTTTCAAGTTGGTGCTACCGCCCCGGGGATTCCCGGGGCGGTTTTCCGTTATAATAAATATTATGACAAACGCAAAACTTCTTCAGAAGCTCATCACTACTCCTTACGTGCCGTTACTCGGTCCGGTACACCCAGATCTCATCGATGAGCAGCTGCTGGCCAATGTATTTCTTGCTGGAGATGCCGACGAGCTCCTGCCCTTCGACAAGGATCGACGCTGGTATATAAGCAAGCCGGCAATCATTCTATCAGACCACATTTACCGAAGCGTCACAGGCATGATTGTCCCGGTACTATCAAAGGGTTTGGAGCGCGTTAAGCTGTTGTGTTACGGAGAAGCGGATCAGGACGATTTTAACAGCTGCGTTGAAGGAGTCAGGAGCTTGCATCCAATGTGCCAGATAACTATCGTCAGCTTTGCTCCCGTTGCAACCCCCGTAGACAACGCTTCAATACTATTTCTCAAGCGTTTTTCAGAAATCGATAGTCGATCTGGCAATGCGACCGTTGAGCAAATAAGCGTAACAGAGGCCGGCAGTCTTGCAAGTTTGGCCGACGACGCCGAAAACTCTGGCTTCGGTTTTCTGGCGCGACAGTATGGCGAGAGGGAGCTCGGACCAACCTTTGTTATCCGTGACAACGGATTAGTTGTTGCTGCTGTCGGGCCAATAGATACGATGCCGGACTCAGCAGGACAATTATTATGTCTCCCACCATACGTCGGTGTAGCAAGTAATTATCGTGGCAGGGGACTCGGTAGCCTTGTTTGGCGAGCTGCCATGTCTTACGCTTCCGTCAAGGGGGCAACCTATCTATTACTTCAATCGGAGGCCGGCCAGGCTTCAGAGTATTTCTATGAGTCTCAAGGTTTAGTAGGGCTCGGAGCAGTAATTTCTAGACCAATAATATGATTTAAACCCGAAATCATAGTCGAAACCTCATCAATATTTCGGCGGTGAAGGGTATTCGGGTATCGATGTCAAAAGTTTGGTTCCAGAACATCGTCCCCTGCCATGGATTTTAGGATGAAACGGGCTTCGATTACGGAGTCTATTTTTGATTTATGTCTATTAAATGATCGGGCATTTAATTAAATTGACAAAATGCAATATCTATAGCATAGTTTTTGACATGTGATTTACGCTTGTATTTCCATGCACCTACAACAAGCAGGGAGTAGTGAGATGCTTTTAAAATTCCTAGGCATTGGCCACCGCCAGCCGGTCGGTGCGGTTAGTGAGGCACCTCTGTCACGAGACCAAGCGCGCCTGCTGAAAGCCGCAAGGCGGGAGGCGAAGCGACTCGGTGATGAGATGTACGTACACGAAACTCTGATTCCGATTATCGACCGCCTTTTTGACTCACGCGGAGACCAGGTTGACGTCGGCCTACTGAAAATTACCCGAACCCAAACGGGCGTGACCATCCAACCCGTTATGTTTGACCCTTACGCACACTACGGAGAGGTCAAAGTGCACCCGTCAGACGTCCTACCGGCCCTCAAGGAGTACTACACGGGTCGCGGGTATACTATAACGGCGAAGATGCACCCCGACATTCCTGAAGGTTTTTTTTCGGTTCTACGTATCGTCATCGCTCCGTAGATCACAACAACCGACCCCGTACCGAAGTAGAGCCTCGCTCCTTTGGAACGGGGTTTTACTTTTAGTCAATTGGCCGTACGTTAGGTGTTGCACCGAACGTGCCCATAAATGCGGAGACAAGGCTAACCTGGTGAAACGGTTATGCTTACTGCTATAATCGCTACAACATGAAGAAAACTGGCACAACCCTGTACTGTTTCTCTCCCCCGGTGATGATAGCCACTTTTATCATTGAGCTAGCGACGCTGCTCTATACGGTGATTAGATATCGCTTTACACCCCTGACTCGCGTGATTGCTGTGATTCTACTCCTGTTGGCAGTGTTTCAGCTCGCTGAATATAATGTCTGCGGCAACCTTGGGCTTTCGGCTGACGCTTGGTCAAGAATCGGCTATGTTGCCATCACTTTGCTGCCCGCCCTGTCGATTCATTTGATAATGATTGTGTCACGGCGGCATTGGCAGTGGCTCGTTTGGTTAAGCTACCTAACCGCCGCCGGCTTCGCCTTACTTTTCGGATTGAGCCAGTCGGCCTTTGCCAACCACGTCTGCTCAGGCAATTACGTCATCTTTCATTTAGTAGGCTCGGTTGGGAGAATCTACTTTGTTTATTATTATGCCTGGTTGATTATCGGCATCTTTCTCGGCCTCTACCTCAGCGTGAATGCATCGAAAAAGATCCGTACGGCCCTGATACTGCAGGTCGTTGGCTACTTAAGCTTTCTACTACCGACGGCGGTCGTAAATACGGTGAACCCGCGAACTATCTCCGGAATTCCGAGCATTATGTGTGGATTCGCCATAATCTATGCCCTAATCCTGGTCTTTGGCGTGGCGCCGCTAATGCTGCCGAAGCGAGCCAGACGCTAACGTACCGATTCTTTACATCCCCAGCGCGCAGGCAGACACTAAAGCCATAGTTATATCAAATTGAATAAGGATCATCCTATGGAACCGAATCCGCCCTCAGTAAGCTCAGCCGGCAAATCCAAATTGACTCTTAGTCTAGACCTGCGCTGGGTAGCTCTGGCGCTCGTGGCGGTTATCGTCGCCATGCTGCTGGTGTGGCAGCCGTGGAGCCAGGTCGACAGTGTAAATGCACGGACCGTTACCGTCACGGGTGACACCACTGTCAAAGCTGTGCCCGACGAATACGTCTTTAGTCTGTCATATCAGAACACGAACGCCGACAAAGCAGTGGCTATTCAGAAGGCTGGTGCTACGAGCGCGGAGATCATAGCCAAGCTCAAAGCTCTCGGGGTCACCGATAAGCAGATCAAGACTAGAGTAGACGGCTACGGCAACGCCCAACCAGATTATATGGGCATCGGCCGTCCCGTGCCTGTGCCTTCAGACGGCGGGTATGTCTATACCCTGCAGCTCACCGTGACCTTGACCGATCGGGCGAAGACCCAGCAAGTCCAGGATTACCTGGTTACAACCAACCCGACCGGAACGGTCACCCCGATGCCGACCTTTAGCGACGGACTCCGCAAACAGCTTGAATCCAAAGCCCGTGACGCGGCCACCCGCGAAGCCCGTACTAAGGCCGACCAATCCGCCCGCAATCTCGGCTTCAAAGTCGGCAGCGTCAAAAGTGTCGATGACGGCGGCGGAATCCGGCCGATGATGGGTGGTGTCAGCAGTTCCGAGGCGAAAGACAGCGCCCCCAGCTTCAGCGTCCAGCCCGGTGAGAACGATCTCAATTACTCCGTAACCGTCACTTACTACATAAAGTAGCCAATGCGCGTTTGAAGCCCCTATATTTATCGTGACGCATGCCATAGACAAGTGTTCCCCTGACAAAGCAAAATGTTAGTACAATGAGAATGCATATGATTAACAAACTTATCGGAGGACTAGTCAATGGCTAACAGAGGACAGAATGTGCGCAGCGCAGGTTCCTCAGGTGCCGTTTACGGGTTTGGCTTTATCGGCGTAGTGATTTATTATATCGCGCACGCATCAACTTTCACGATCGGATTCATTGGATTCCTGAAGGCTATAGTGTGGCCGGCGTTCCTGGTTTACGCTATGCTCGATTTCTTAAAGCTGTAGTAGGCGAGACCTACAATTTGCTATAGCGAAGCATCAGCGAACTCGTCACCACCGAGACTGAGCTAAACGCCATGGCTAGACCGGCAATGGCTGGGTTGAGAGTGAGGCCGAGCGGTACGAGCATGCCGGCTGCCACCGGTATGCCGGCCAGGTTGTAGACGAAGGCCCAAAATAGGTTGAGGCGGATCCGGCCGAACGTCTTGTGGCTGAGCGTTAGGGCCCGGGAGACGTCGCGCAGGTCGTTTTTAACGAGGACGATGCCGCCCGCTTCCATGGCGATGTCCGTACCGGATCCCATGGCGATGCCCAGATCGGCTTGGGCCAGGGCCGGCGCATCGTTGATGCCGTCGCCGACGAAGGCGACCTTGCCGCGCTGCTGCAGCGTTTTAACGTGGTCGGCCTTGTCGCCGGGCAGCACTTCGGCAATGACGTTGGTGATACCTACCGCGCGAGCGATTGCCGCCGCTGTGGCTTTGTTGTCACCGGTGAGCATCACCGGTTCAAAGCCGCGCGCAGTCAGGTCTGCGACCGCTTCCGCCGCCATGGGCTTGGGTTCGTCCTGGACGGCAATTAGCCCGATGAGCGAGCCGGCTTCTACTATCATCATGACGGTCTTACCTTGGCTTTCCAGTCTGGCCATCTCTTCGCCGAAAGCCGTAGCCGATAGCTGGAGGCCTTCCATCAAGGCGCGATTACCGACGGCCACGGGCTTTCCGGCCAGCTTGCCGGTTACGCCTTTGCCCTCGACAGCCTGGAAGTCTGAGGTTTTAGCGACCTCGATGCCTTCGGCTTTGGCTCGGTCAAGAATAGCCGACGCCAACGGATGTTCCGAGACGGCTTCGAGGGCAGCGGCCGTGCGTAATACCTCGGCTTCGTCGCCGACTATATCCGTCACCACCGGCCGTCCGACCGTCAGCGTTCCCGTCTTGTCGAAGACGATGTATTTGATATTATTAGCCGCTTCCAAGACTTCGCCGCTCTTGATGAGGATACCCAGACTGGCTCCTCGGCCGGTCCCGACCATCAGCGCCGTAGGCGTTGCCAGCCCCAAGGCGCACGGGCAGGCAATTACTACCACTGCCACCGCGAACAACATCGACGCTACGAAACTGGATCCCAGCAGCACGAACCAGACGTTGAATACCAAAATCGCGAGTATTAGCACCACGGGCACGAACACGCCCGAGACCTTATCGGCTAGCTTTTGGATTGGTGCGCGGCTGTTTTGGGCCCGCCTTACCAGTTCCACGATTTGAGCGAGCAACGTTTCGGAGCCCACCTTGGTGGCCTCGAACGTAAACGATCCGGTTTTGTTAATTGTCGAGCCGATGACGATATCGCCGACGCCCTTAACCACCGGTAAACTTTCGCCCGTCACCATAGCTTCGTCGATGGTTGAACTGCCTTGCGTTATCTTGCCGTCGACAGCAATCTTCTCTCCTGGCCTTACTAGGACCAGGTCACCGACACGCACCTCGTCAAGCGGGACCGAGACTTCTTTGCCGTCGCGCAAGATCGTCGCTTGCTTGGCCTGCAGCCCTACCAGTTTCTCAATGGCGTTGGACGCCCGGTTGCGAGTGAGATCCTCGAATAGCTTGCCGAGCAGGATGAAGGTAATCAGCAGCGCAGCGATCTCAAAATAGACCTCCGTGCCCGCGCTCAAAGCGTACAGACTGTAGAAGTACGCCACACCGGTACCCAGGGCAACCAGCGTATCCATGCTAGCCTGACGGTGCTTGAAGGCCGACCACGCGCCTACGAAAAACGGGTAGCCGCCGAATACCATCACCGGCGTCGCCAAAGCCCACATGGTGAGCTTGTCACCGGGCAGCATCAGCCCCACCATAGTGAGGGCCAGTGGCAGAGAGAAAACCAAGCTGATTATAAAACGAGTTTTCGTACTCATTTTACGACCACCTGGCCACTGAACATCTGCATTCCGCAGGTGTATTTATACTCGCCGGCCGTTTGCGGCCCGATCTCAATCATGGTTTTTTCGCCCAGCGGTAACGCCCTGGACACGCCGAAATCCGGGAGGAGGACTTCTTCGAGGCAGCCCGACGGGTCCTTTCGGTTAAAGATAAGCCTGGCCGGCACGCCGGCCGCCAGTTGGACGACCCTAGGCTGGTACCCGCCGTCAACCAATATCTCAACGGTTTGTACGCCCTCGGCCATTTCGGCCACCTGGGCCTCATCCTGGTGCTTACCGAAAAACCACCACACTATAAACCCGATAGCTAACGCTGATGTGACTAGCGAAACAATTTTGTCCATTTGGAGTGCTCCTTTTTATTATTATCCGCGCTTGCGACAGGTATGGCTACATACCCCATAGCGGCAACGGCTGCCACTATACCGTCAGGGGATTGGTCGGTTTCCTCATATTCAACCCGCATCGTGTGCCGCTTATAGTCGGCCTCCACCTTTTTGACGCCGGCAAGATCATCTTCCATGGCTTCGAGGTGCATGATGCACGACGGGCAGCTGAGGTTTTCCAGTCTAAACGATTGGCTTGTCATCTTAGAACTCCTTATTTTACGACGATTAGCGCTGAATACATGCCCATGACACAGGTCAGGCGGATAGTGCCCGCAACCTGAGGTGGCAGCAGAATGATTTGCGAGTCAGTCTCGCCCAGCAGTTTTTGAATATTTAGCGACGGAATGACAAGTGACCGGCCGCACCCTTGGGTATTATTGGTTGTCACTGTGAGCTTAATCGGGACGCCCGCCTTGGCTTCCATGACGGCCGGAGCGTAGGCTTGGTCGGTAATCGTCATACTCAGTGCATTGTCGGTCGTTGCTACGACCGCAGGAACATCCGGTTGGATTTGCTTTAATGACTGGGTCACAGCGGCGTAGGATATTGGTGAACCGGCTAGCGTCAGCCCGCTGTCAACCGCTATCACTCCCAGGACTAAGACTGCCACCCCGGCCGTCTTCCAGAACCGTGACTGCCAGCGATTACCCAGTTTGGTTGTTAGGTAGGCTAGCGAAAAGAACAGAGGCGTAGTTCCCAGAACAAAGGCAAACAAAATTGCAGCACCCGTTACCGGGCTGCCACTGCCTACTGCCAGTGCCATCATGGCCTGGGTCACGCCGCACGGTATGAGCACGGTTAACGCGCCCAGGAAGGTGGGTGCTAGCCAATTGGCGTCGGCTTGTTTTGATTTACGCCGGATGTAACGCGTCGCAAACTTGGGCGGCGTTATGGCAAAGTGACGGAATATGGGATGGACGTTTAACAGACGGAATGCCGTGCCCACCATGAACAGCCCGATTGCAATCTGGAGAATCGCCCGCATCAGTGGGGTCAGCTGTAGAAGCTGACCAAGCCATCCTAGAGCGGCCCCCAGTAAGGTATAGGACACCAGTTTGGCGCCCAAAAACAGTAGTATCGGCTGCGCGGACTGCCGGCGGGAGCGGACCGCTGCACCAGCGTCAGTTTCGGCAGGATCAGCCAATGCACTGGCCAGCATGCCGCCCTGAACCGCTAAACAGCTGAGACCGCCTGCCGTCAGCCCGGTCACGAATACGATTAATAAATTCGACACGTAAATCTCCTCGTTATAGTACGTTTAGGTACGAACGAGTGGTCAATCGAGACGGTGAGAGTACAAGTCGATATAATTTGGCGACGGCCTGGCGTGGGCCGGTAAATAAAGTAGCAAAAATTGCCCACGCATCGGCAGGGCAATGGCGACAACGGCCATCACTCCCAATAACAAAGATAAGGCAGTAGTCGGCGTAAACGGTGCCGAATAGGGCAAACGGCTGGCACCCAAACATAGGGTCAGACAGCTGGCACCGCCTTGATCCATCGTCACGGCGTGGTCTTGGTGTGCGGCCGACATGAGGGGTGCCGCACCAAAACCGACGATACTCAACGCAACTGCCATGATTGCCGCTAGAATATATCTCGCTCGGGTATTCATGGTTTTATTGTACTGTACTCGTCAATATGAGGGCAATTATCGCCGAAATGCAGACGAGCTCTCGGATTCGCCTCATATATATAAATTCAATAATTTGTAATCAAAAGCACTTCCAAACTCAAGTGTTATGTTATAATGTAGGTAAGTTCCCATGTATAAATATATCGTTGAGAATGTAGAGCATATTACCGCCTCTACCTTGCTCCTGAGCTTAAGAAAGCGTGAGGGGGAGGGTCTCTTTTCGTTTCAAGCGGGGCAGTATGCCGCGATTAGTTTTGCTAATCATCACCGACCGACACCGGCCCGCTGTTTTTCAATAGTCAGCTCCCCGACAGATCGGGACATATTGCAGTTCAGCATGCGGGTGAGAGGTCACTTCACTCGGGCGCTATCTGGCATTCAGATTGGTGACACCGTCAATGTTCGAGGGCCGTACGGTGGGTTTGTCGCCGACTTTGGTTTGGATACGGATGTCGTGATGCTAGCAGGCGGCATTGGCATAACCCCGTTCATAAGTATGGCTCGATATGCCGGCGCTGTTCAGTCAACCAGCAAGCTTACGCTGATATACAGCTGTGCAAACCAAGATGACATCCCGTTCCTAGAGGAGCTTAAACAGCTTGAGGTACAAAACCCAAATTTCAGGGTGATATTCGTGATTGGACAGGGACCCATGAACAAGCTGGCCGGTCAAGTGGCTGGTACGGGAAGAATCACCCCTGAAATTCTGGATTATTTATTCGCCACCAGGTATGCTGCCGCGACCTTTTTTGTCTGCGGCCCGCCACCCTTTATGAACGGCATGGTCAAGACCTTGCACTCAAAAGGCGTTGATATGGTGCAGATTGTGACGGAAGCCTTTGCTCAGGGGTCACTTCGACAGTCCAGCTCCTTCCGTAGTTGGCCCCGGAGCGTGTACGTTCTTGGCTCGGCCGGTTTTGCACTTGGCAGCCTCGCGGTTATGGCCAGTGATCTTATCAAAACATTGCCGCCGTCGACAGATCTCGGTTCATCCAATGTTTCTACTAGAACTACGCTGACGAACTCGCGTCAAACCGATCTCGATTCACTGGTAAACAAGTTACAGCCGACCGCTAACGGGTCCCCGTCATCGGGCGCAGTCATCGCAGCTCAGCTCGCAGCCACTCCACCTACTGCCATCGCTGCGGCATCGGCCTCTAACCCGACCGCCAGGGTTGCGGCTGCGACTAATACCAGGACGGCAACCAACGCCGTTTCAAACACTGCGGCCGCTGGTACTAGTGTGGCCAAGCCCCCGGCTGCCACACCGATACCGGCTCCTCCACCAAAAAAATGTACGACAACCCAGAGCGGGGTTACGACTTGCATCTGACGCAGCACGCCCAGACCAAGATGGCCCTTGGCAGCGAGGTTACATTTAGATTGGTGGCAGCCTCATCTCAAGACCTAGACGACGTATTCATTTCACTCTGGCAGCTGGTTTATAGCTTCGAACGAAAGTTCAGCCGCTTTCTGCCGGCTAGCGAGTTGTCGGCGTTTAACCGCGGAGCCGGTCAAAAAAATCCCGTTTCAGCTGAATTTCATACCTTGCTGGCGGTGGCCAAAGCCTTGGGCGAAACAACCGCCGGTTTATATAATCCGTTCATTTTACCCGCCCTGCAGCGTGCCGGCTATATGAACTCGGCAGCGCCCGGCTACGAAGGCGACGCAGCGATCGACTACTCGCAGCGGGCCGTCGCCCATGTCGATCAGCTTGTCATCGGCGACACTTGGGCTTCTATTCCGTTCAATACGGCTCTTGATATGGGCGGATGCGGGAAAGGCTATTTGGCCGACCAGCTGCGGGATGAGTTGGCTTTTCAAGGTCTGACTGGCTACCAGCTGTCATTCGGAGGCGACATCACGACCTACGGCCACGATGAACATGATGAGCCCTGGACCATTTATATCCAGGATGCCGACAACCTTTCAGGCCGTCATGCTTTGGCGGTAGTCTGCCCCGTGGAGCCGTTCGCAGTGGCGACCTCTGGTACCTTCAGACGCAGTAACCAACCAGCAACTAAGGGCTGGCATCACATCATCGACCCCACTACGCTCGAGCCGGCGGTGACCGACGTCCGCCTGGCGACCGTTTGCGCCCCCATGACTTTGAATGCGGATGTGCTGGCGTCGTGTGCGGCTATCTTGGGTTCGCGGCGGGCGCCTGAGTTCTTGACGGATCGCAGCGCAATGGCTATGTTGCTTCAGTGCCAGGACCAGTCCCGGAAGTACGATGCTAAAATTGATCGTTCAACCGATCATATATTATTGAAAACAATTAGCTAGGCGGTTGTTCATGGGTAAGAATTTTTTGACGGCGCTAGTGGTTTATATCGGCCTGTCTCTGGCGGCCCCGTTTGCAACCCAGGTCTATGCGCAGGGCGGATCAGGCGACATTATTGTTCAGACGATACCCGGACCCACGGTGGCAAGCCAACTGACTCACCGGACGGCATCCTCTTGGTCGTGGTATATTACGCGAGCCTCAGGACTGGTCGCTGCGGTTGCTCTAGTCATACTTATGCTCTCGGGCATCGGTCAAGTCACAGGCTATACTTTTAGCTTCCTCGAGCCCTTAACTGCCTGGGCATCACACCGCGCACTGGGGCTGACGTTCGGCGTGGCCGTTCTGGTGCATATGTTTACGCTCCTCTTTGATCATTTTGTACCGTTTAGTCTTCTGAATATTCTCGTGCCGTGGCTGTCGGATTACAAACCTGTAACAATCGCGGGCATCCACCTGGGCTCGCTCTTTGTGGCCCTTGGTGTCCTATCGTTCTATGCGTCCATCATGGTTGTGCTGTCATCGATCTTTTGGATTGATAAGAAGCCCTACATTTGGAAGATTACCCATTTGTTGTCGTACTTGATTATAATTGCCGTCTTTATCCATGCTTTGTACCTGGGTACGGACCTGCTGCACGGTTGGGCGCGCTGGCTCTGGGTTGCTTCCGGCAGCGCAGTCGCCGCTGCAACTCTACACCGTATGTGGAGGGCAAAAACGATATGACTAGGGTATTGTTGCGAGCACGTCAACGGAGCCATTTTCGGTTGGTGTGGAGTATTACCATTGGTGTGATTCTGGTCCTTGTCACAGCCTGGGTATATAAAGCCGCGTCCAACGTCAGGACCCATACCTTGCCGGTCGGTGGTATTAAACTGAGCGTCCCATACTCCAAATATCTGGTAAATGAACCGATTACTTTCACGATTACAAATCTTTACAATAGCCCTATCTACATAGCCAACGCCTGCCCCTCGGAACCGCTGAGCGTCTACCGTCAGGTAAACGGCGTTTGGGTGAGGCTCCATGATACCGCCACGGCCAAAGGTTGCAGCAAAGAGGACCGGAGAATTGTTGTGCCTGCAAATGGCTTCGTGAATGGCAATTTTTCCGCGTGGCCTCATTTGTTCAACCAGCCCGGGCATTACCGGGTGGTGGCCTACGTTGAATATTATTCGGCTCTGGAATTCCAGGAATTCGATGTCATCGCCGTACCTCCGCCGTTCATTGCGGCCCTGTCGCCAGCCGCGACAACCGCCGCCGGCCAGACTTCAAATAACCCTGGTGCTTCGTCAGCGACGACGGCAAATCGAAGCACTACCGCAACCGGCAGTCGCCCGGCTCCAACTTACGCACCTCAGCATTATCAAATTACGGTAGACCGGTACGGCAATTACAATACGACAAACCTTAATTTGCACGTTGGTGATATTCTTACTATCGTCTACACGCAACAAGGCCCCGACGAGATTCAGACTAACTTTACGCCTCTTTCCCCCTCAACACCGGGTATAGACAGCGTTACCGTCGACCACGAAAATACGTCGAGGTCAATTATTTTGAGGTCAAAGGGCACATGGAGATACTCTGCGGCCCCTGACATCACTACCGGTAATTCGGGAACTCTGAACGTAAATTAAAGCAGGCAAAATTAGGCATCATGGCTGCCGCTGCGGGGTAATAACTGCGTCCCAAGACGCGCCGACAACAGACTTCCGATTGAAAAACGTACGGGTTGATGATATAGTAATCGTATCTTGATTGGACAGTCGTTACGCTGCCATAGGCTAGGTCACAGTCCTCACACGGACAAAGATTTTACC
Source organism: Candidatus Saccharimonadia bacterium (assembly GCA_038244585.1). Classification (GTDB taxonomy): domain Bacteria; phylum Patescibacteriota; class Saccharimonadia; order UBA4664; family UBA4664; genus UBA4664. The sequence continues at coordinate 14,649 of JBBRTI010000002.1, forward strand.
GAAACCAAGACTCATACAATCGTCTTACACGCATACCTAGGTAGCTACGTAGTTGAGAAGTATAGAATACAATTTACGTAGCACAGAGGTTTATACATGCAGAACAAATTATTCGTAGCCGGTCTCGACTTTAACGTCACCGACGAAACCCTTGGCGAGCTTTTTGCCGGCCAGGGAACAGTACAGAGCGCCAAGGTAGTCATGGACCGCGACACCGGCCGCTCACGCGGTTTCGGCTTCGTCGAGATGGCAACTGAAGCAGAGGCCAACGCCGCTGTCACAGCCCTTAACGGCAAAGACATCAACGGTCGCAGCCTGGTAGTAAACGTTGCTAAGCCTCAGGCTGGCGGCGGTGGTGGTGGCGGACGTTCGTCCGACCGCGGATCTCGCTACTAACCCAGTGCGATTTTTTATTCCTCACGCCAAACCCTCAGAGTATGAGACTCAATACGCCAGCATGATTGCTGCCGTGAAGGATCAAATGCGCTGGGTTATCGGCGAGAGGCGTATTTACCGCATTGAATATACGCACGACAAAAAACGCCATTCCTTACAGGTTGGCGAGGTCGAGGCCATGGGCCGCGACTATGAAGTCTGCGCTATCCTCGAATCGAACTCCTACGTTGCCATTACCAAAGACTTGCAGGGCAAGCACGGTGTGACGATCATGGTCGATAAAGATGAGGTTACCGCCTCAGAGGATTTTCAAGCGGTCAAAGTCGCCTCGTAACGAGCAATAAAGAGCAGCAAAAGAGACCCTCCCGGTATTAACTGGGAGGGTCTCTTTGTGTACTAAGACACATGTCTTGGCCACGAACAAAAGAAGAAGCCTCACTCGGGTAAAGTAAGGCTTAAGCGGACGGGGGATTCGGCTATTTCGGGACACGGATCATGCGCTTTTTGTTGTTCTCGATCAGCAGCACGGGCGTTCCGAGGTTGCGAGGCGGGTGCTGCGCCTCATTGCTGCGGATGATGAACCGGCCCCGTTTGCTGAGACCACCGTGTTTGCCGGTAGGCGGTTGGCTGGCTTTGACGGGCTTTAGACCTGAGGCAGCCTTTTTCGCTGACTTCGGCTCGGCACCGCGGGCACTCTTGCCTTTGGCCATATCGTTCACCCCTTCCGAGGCGGGGAGCGGTTCAGTCAAGCCTAGATGGCTCAATTAATAGCTTAACACCTAATTAGGCGTAATAATTGATTGTCTATTGGTGTGTTTTAATTGCAGGATACATCCAAATATGTTATGGTACAGGCACTTATACGGATAATATCCCGCCAAGAGTACTTTTCCCCCATCGGTTCTTCGAAAGTTGAAACCATGTCACGAAACCGAGGTTTAGAAGCTCGCCTTCGTCGCAAAACGACGGCCAGTAATGCGCAGCTGAAGATCAATTTTGCCGTACCGACGGACCCACGGTTGCTGCAACCGCCCACCGATGAAGATTGTGTCTACAGCAATGGGATTTGCAAGACCCATTCTGTCGCGCTGCCGTCGGTGGATCGAACTTGGACTATTACGGGTGTTCGGCTGGACGAAACAGGCCAGACAGCCACAGAAGAGGTTCTCGCCTATGCCTACGATTGCCGCGAGGCCCAAGAACATCTGGCCAAGATGTGGCCATGTCCCTCCATGCCAAGGGATAAGCTACGCATTGTTGCCCCCTGAACCCACAACACTCCCGCCCACGAAAAGGCCCGCGCCTTTGCGTGGGCCTTTTCATTTATCAAACCAACCTCAAGTTCCTCTCCCATCCGACGACATAAATGGTATCCTTAAGGAGCAACCGGATACGGTTCCAATAAGAGGTATTATTTCGTGAATAACAAATTATTTGTAGCTGGACTTGATTTTGGCATCGATGACGACGCCCTTTTAGATTTGTTTCAAGCCTGCGGTGACGTTTTAACGGCCCGGGTTGCCGTCGACCGGGATACCTCGCAATCCCGCGGGTTCGGGTTCGTGGAAATGGCCAGCGATGAGGAGGCTGAAGAGGCTATACGTGCGTTAGACGGACAGACTCTGGCCGGACGCACCTTAGTGGTGAGTGTCGCAAAATCGTCCGGCGGCCGATCCGGCGGGCGATAAAACACAGTTCCACGGCCAAAATATCGTCATTATCTTGTGACATAACCTGCAAATATACATCGTTAACGTGTCAAAACGGTTAAGCTACGAATGACATTTTGAATTGACTTTAATCATAATTCATTGTAGCGTTTTATCCATGTAACAGACTCGATTGCCACAAGTGCTATCGGTCTGCGTGTTGTTTGACACATAAATTCCATTGTCCAAGTCGACAGCGGACGGCTAAGTGCTGTTCATGTCACAGCCTCAGAAAGAGGTGTCTCTATGTTCAGTCCCTTTCAACGGCGTGATGTTGTCGACACAAGACGACAGAACCCGCAGCAGTATACCCAGCAGCGCCCCACACTAAATGTTTGGACGGTACTCAAACTGGCCGTGTATTCTCTGTGGTGGGTCGTCGGACTTTTCGTGGTTATGTCGGTGTTGATCAACCACGCTGCAGCACCCCTACAGACCTGGCTGTCGTCTCCAAGCGCGTCAACGCTGAGCGCCCTCAATAATGACGGCGACAGCACTACCTCTGCCCCGAGCAGTAACGCTGCGGCGGCTACGGCCGCCAAGCTCAGTTCATCGCCGACTGCTGTCGTCAACGATCAATTCCTGATGCAGCAATCCATGGATATCAACGAAACGACGATCGCCCTACGGGCGAACCTCAATTCACCGACACCCAACCGGTTGTCTATCCTTGGCTACCCGGCGCTGAACCAAGCGCTCGACGGGTACCAAAAATCGATAGTGTCATTCAGGGACAACCAACCGTGGCTCTTCTGGCCATTGGCCTTGGTTGTGCTGGCGTTGGTGTTTCTCATTTTACCGGTATCGCTGTCAATCCATCGTCAGCATGCCAAGGTCAACGGGCTGCCACCAAAGCATGTCCATCCCGCTACCGCGTTGGCGCTTTTGGCGGTGATTACCCTGATGGTGATTACGCCGCTGCAGGCCATGTCGCTTACGCACACCCTGAGCGTTGCAACAGTCAGAAGCGCGTTCTTGGGTAGTTCGTTCAACGACCTCCAGCAGCGGTCACAGCGTGAGCTGATCGATGCTCCGGCGGCAGAAAGTATTCTCGGTCCTGCCGGGCGTACTGACACAGGTATCACCTATGTCACTGCCGTTCGCAACGGCGACCCCGTCACAGCCCAACAGGTGAAGGCTTTTGCCCACGAGAAGGCGACGAACCAGACCGCTATCGCGGTACCGGCTTCCTCGCTTATTCACACCGAAGTTGTCAATATCCTGGAGCGTGTCACCTTGCTCGCGGCTCAGTTGGTCCAAGCCGTCCTCACTTTGCTGATGAGCCCCCTAGTGGCGCTCATGATCATGCTGTTGGCGTTTTGGAGGAAAAACCGTAAATATGCTCTAGGGTATGTGGGGTCGGTCATTGTCCTGTTTATCGCGCTGGGGGTCTTTACTCTCGTCGGCAGCGGTATCGGTTGGTTTGACCTCTGGTTCAACTCAACCATGGCAGGTAGCGATCTAGGCTTCACGGCCGCCGTATTGACGATGCTCGCGTGGTTTGCGGCTTTCCACCTCTTGAGATGGATGGCGCTGCAGGCGCACGTGCGTGCCCGTACGGCCGTTCTCGAACGTCGGCAAGCTAAATCTATGGTTGACCATGATGCCTCCTCACAGAGGCAGGTATTGGGTAAGTCACAGGTCAAGCGGCTGGCCGGGAGAGCGTCAGCCCGGAAGGGGCCCTCATGACGACACTTACGGATCAACGTAGTGCAGTCCAGGAGGCATCGGTTGCTCCCGGCGGGTCGTCATTCGTGACGGTCCTGCTGGGAGTGATCGTCATGATCCCAGTCCTGTTCGGATCGGGTTTCGTCTCGGTCGGAAACATCCAGATAGCCTCCGCTACCGCGGCGGCCAAGGACTTTCTTGCCTTTGCCATCCAGGCCCATGAAGTTGTTCCCGGCATCACGACGATTCCGGGTATTGCCAAGGACGGTGCAGCCAAGCCGAAACCGGCAACGGCTGTACCGACCTCCGGCAACTACGGGTGGACTGATGCCGGCTCAAGCTGGCATTCCAAGCTTCCGTCCGCCGCTGGTCCCTTCATTGGGATTATCGAAGACGCGGCTAAAAGCAAAAACGTCGACCCGCGGCTGGTGGCGGCCTTGTTTTGGTATGAATCCGGATTTCAACCCAGGATATGCTCAGGCAAGGGTGCGTGCGGCCTCGGCCAGCTGATGCCAGGAACCGCCACTGGGCTAGGCGTGACTGATCGGAGTGATCCGTATCAGAACGCACAAGCCTCGGCTAGGTACATCAGGATTCAGTTGAACCGTTTCGGCCGCCTAGACTATGCTCTGGCCGCCTATAACGCGGGTCCCGGAGCCGTGACAAGATACGGTGGTATACCTCCGTATCCAGATACTATCAGGTATGTTCCTGATGTAACGAGAATATTTGTCAAGCTCGGCGGCAAAGTGTCTAGCGGAGCTAAGCGATGACTACGGCCACCGAGGTCAAAGCTCCGCCAGAGCCGCTCGTGGGCCAATCGTCGCATCTTGTGACCGTTATACTGTGCGGCGTGGTCATGATTCCTTTTGTCCTTGGGCAATCAAGCATATTGCCTCTCGGCTCTATCCAGAACCTGACGCTGAGCTCGCTGGCGGAAGGACCGCTGGCGGCCCTAATTAAGGCGCAAGCGGAAATTCCGGGAATCGCTCCTAAAAACCCCGTCGCACCCAAAGCTAATGGCCAAGGCGTCAAAGCCCAGGGTGTGACAGGGGCTAGCCTGATTGCTAATGGCACGGTCAAGACGACGACCGGTGTAGGGTGTAACCCAGCTCCGGATCTGGCATCTAACCAGCTATATAGCCAGGCAATCGATTGGCTGGTTGAGATGAATCAGGCAGGGTTTACTGTTCGTGTGAGCTGTGTCCGATCGGGGCACAGCCGAAACGTCCATAACTCTGACAATATCTCACTCCATACCGTCTGGCGGGCGTTCGACGTTGACCAAGTCAATGGTCAGCCCGTTTGCGCCCGCTACGACAGAAACAGTTGGTGTTTGGAGGTTCCTACTCCAACGCGTCAGCTGATGACCTGGATCAAAGACAGGCCAAATTCTCAACTGCCGTTCGAAATCGGCGGACCGCACTTCTTTCCGCCAGGGTCGCGTGGCAAGTCCGCCGGCCCCGGTCGAATTCGCGGTGGTCCCTTCTTTACTAACCATGACCATGAGGATCATCTACATTTCGGCTTTAAGCCACGCGATAACCAAGCGCCGGCTGGCGGCTGGATGAGCTGAGTCTCGGTTCTGCTCTTGACCCGCCCGGTATATCCGGGCGGGTCATTTTTCTTATATTGCCTACTTTGCGGAATAATGATGAAGCTATAGCGTACGTTTGTGTTGGTGCACAAATATGGGTTTATACAAATGGCCAAAAGTTATTACTTGAAACGCAAAAAAAATGTGATTCTTGACATACAAGAACAATGACCCTAAAATAGACAAAACAAACAGAGGTGGAACTTGTAGAAAACTGCCTCTCGGAAATCTGTTTCCGGAAGACAGGTTTCAGCAAGTTCGTTTCAGTATAGTTGTTGAGGCCATGTACCTTGAATCGTAATACTCATCAATCCCTCTATGACTGAACCCGCGAAAGGGGACACTCATGTCAGGCAACGACGTTGCGCATCGCAGTGGCAACACAGGAGGTTCCGTGTCCCGCGCGAGCGGATCCGACCCGGCCCATACACCCCGCCAGGATCTGGCGGATTTTTCGAGTCTCAGGAAGGGCGGCTTCGGTTCGGCACTCATGCGCCTGTTCAAATCTGAGCCGGTACCAACGACCGACACGTCCGCTGCAAGGCTGGCGCTCAATTTGAACGAACCGCTGAAGGTACTGGTCTTTGGGCTCAACCCCACAGACTGTACCAACACCCTGAGGATCCTCTCTCTGATCATGGCGGCCAGACGCCGCACTTTGGTCGTGGCGGCCGACATGAAGGCCAACCGTGGATCACTCGTCTCTTTCTTCCCACAGATGAAAGCTCACAGTTTGAATGTTGCGCACCTTGCCGACGGCATCCGCAACAGTCTCGACGGTCCCATAAATCGGGCACTGTCGCTGAGCGAGCTGAGCAGCTACGGAACTGTCCTTCCGAATCTTCTGCTTTTGGCAGGAATCGAAAGTGACGACTTTGGCGTTGCTCTGTCTCCTCAGCAGATTGACGACATCATGATGAACTCCGGCCTCATTGCCGACCACATCATCGGTGACGGCGGCTCCATCGTGGACTCAACGTTTTTCCAGCTCACTCAGCGTTTCGATCACCTGGTGCTCGCGACAGATCTGTCGGCGCCCTCCGGCAATGCAACGATTGACACGTTCAAGCGTCTTCACGACGGCTTGAATAACAGGTTGTATGGGCCTCAAGCGTCGACAGTGACTAGGGAAGACGCAGCGAAAATCGAGCACACCAAGCGGCTCATCCAAGAGGCTCGCCTTGTGACCTACTTCAAGAACAGCGATACGGCTCATCGGCCTGATGATGTCACCAAACTCCTCGCGACTACCTGGGCAAAGGCCTTCGGCGTGAGTGGTACGGAGGTATACGGAGTCAACGACGACAAGCACTTGGCTGACATACCGCTCGACTTGAGCAAGGCGCCCGGCGCCATGAATGTTTTTCAAGGTTTGGCAGCCGACCTGGTCTATAGTGCCTTCCTCGAGCAGAACAATGGACTCAGCCCGTTCACCGAGGCAGTTCCGACATTGTCGGAGCAACCTCATTTTTCGCAGGTTCGCTCGTTGAGAGCTTACACTGTGCAGCCGGACGCGCCTGAGGTCCATGAACCTCTCGAACCAAGGCGTTACAACGGCAACCGAATTACCGTCGTAAGGCGGGCGGTGACAGCTACTATCGCCGTTACGGCAACAGGTCTGAGTATAGGTTTGCCTGCTACAAACGCCTACGCCGATGGAAACTCTTCATCGACCCCGTCAGTGTCGGAAGGCTCAGACGGAAATGATTCCGCCGGTATGGTCTCCGTCCCTCCGTCGGAAGCGCCTCAAGCGAAACAGGCAAAAGCGCATGTTCCGTCAAATGACGCCGGTAGTCCATCGCTGTCGGCGTCCGATCAATCGGGCACGGACAGTTCCCAAGGCAGCGTCCAGCTGCCCGCGGGCGACGCGCCAGGCGCCGCTCCGGCGACGCCGGCTGAGGCAACACGGCACATCGAGTCAAAGGTCAACACGTTGCCACCGCAGGATTCCAAACCTGCGGCCGACGTACCTAAGGTCGAAGTGCCCGCATCGTTGCCCCAAGATGTGACGCCTTCGCAAGCTCAAGCCGTCGAGCCGCCAGCAGTGGCAGCCGCGCCGGTGCCACAGGCCGAATCACATGCTCCCCGGGCGTATGTGCAGACTGTACAGCCTCCGGCCAGCGTCGATCGGCACGCCAACATGGTTCGAGAGGTTGAGACGCAGGCGTCCCCCAGAGCGGCAGCTCAAGCTCCGCAACAGGTCACGAATGCAGCAAAGCCGGCTGTTATGCCCGCCGCACCGCACGTCAGTACGACGTCGGTGCCAAGCACCAGCACCAGCCACTCGGCTTCCGTTGCCACGACACCTTCGGTTTCCGCTGCTCCTGACTTGTCAGTCAACGGCCCGATCGTCGGTACGGTGTTCGTCACCACGGGTGACAGTCTCTGGCTGATTGCCACCAAGGCTTTGCGTACCCATCTGGGCCGCGAGCCGTTGAACGGCGAAATTGCTGAGTATTGGCGCATGATTTACGCGGTTGTCGCTAACCATAAGGTTATCGGCAGCGACCCCGACCTGATTCGACCAGGTCAGGAGCTCGTTCTCCCGCAATTCGGTCGTTAAGACCGTACGTATTCACCCCGGGGCCGTGACGGCCCTGGGGTGAATACACCAACATTACCCGACTCAAGTATCGACTGATTTTTGAGCCGGGCCGTGTTACAGATAGCCGGCCGGCCCGCGGGAGGTTTCCCGCAAGTTCTTTGCCAATTGAATCGATACACAATTCGGAGGTTCTAATGAGTTCGCTCATAGCTCGCGTGCTTCATGGGCCGCCTCAGGCGACTCAAGATGAACTGATTCACAAGGCCATAACGGCGGCCGCTCAGGCACCACTAGACCAATACGAAGACGAAGCGAAAGGTCATTTCACCGCTCTCAGGTATAACAACCGCTTTATGAAGGGTCTGTTCTTCACTCTGGGACTCGTCGTTGCCACCGCAGCATCCGCAGCCTACATGAACAGCGTAGGTAACAGTGTCACGGCATACCGCACGGACACTAGCCACGATATCAGCGGCTTGCGTACGGACTTTAACCAGTTCAGCGCCAGCTGCGCGGGCACCGGATCATGCAAGACATTCCCATTTAACCGCGCCTCTCAACTAGCTAACCTTTATGCCTTTGAATGCTTTACCTATTCCGCTCAAAGCGACTCAGGTGAGCAGTCAAAGCGGCTGAAAAATGTCGCAGGCAGTAATGGGTCATGCGGCTGGGTAGGCCAAGGCAATGCGACGCCGGCGCTGATTCAGGTTAACAGCCCGTATCAGCTCAACGTCCCAACGCCTGATGGTGCCAAAGAAGACCCAAGTTTGGGATTGGCCGGAGTGCAGATTGCGCTTAGCGGTCAGTCGGATGTGATGAACTTCGTGGTGCCGGTTTCGGCTACTTCAAAGGGGGTTAACATCGCGGCCCGGGGTGCCCTTTATACCTCGCCGCCAAACACGATAGTTCGCAGTTGTCAGCCCGATGCGCTATTTAGCTCAACGACTGATATCCAGACACGCCTTCAACGAATGGAGACGGGTCGGGCAAACTCATCGGACACAGACCCTAGCGATTACCTTATGCCAGGGAAGAACATCGGCCGTTTCGGCCCTAGTATCACGCGTATTACGGTTCAGGATGTAACCGTGTGTCAGGGACAGTCGGACGTCATGCGCAACGTAGTTGCGCATGAGCGGTTCGCCGGCCCCACACCGGGAAGCAGCTTTGACTTCACCTACGCCTACGTGATGCAAAAGACCGACAAATGGTACGTCCAAAGCTGGGGCCCCGTCCTGGGGCAAGACCAGTGACATCCCACATGAAGCGAGGTGAATACCATGGCGCAAAACGGTGCCGGCAGTGAGACGGAGATAAATCCGCACACCGATGGCTACGTCTTTACTGATCACAGCTTTAAGGAGCCGCGTGATCTCGTATTTTGGGGCGGCGGCTTTACGAAGCTTCAACAGGCCGTCTTCGGCGGCACGGTGTTTTTCAGCGTCTTCGTGCCCTGTCTGCTTGGATTCCTAGTATGGAACTATTTCTATCTGGGGGTCGCGCTCACGATGCCATTGGGCATCTTCTTCGGGTACCAAGCACTAAAGGCCGTTGATCCGCCACTCCGGTTCATGAACACGCAATGGCAGCATCTTGTTGCCACCCTGCGCTACCGGCGTCAACCAGAAGCCATCGTTGATGGTCGCGCCTATACCCCTGGAGCAACTATCCGCACGGCCATCCTGTTCGTCCAATCGAGTAAAGGAGTGAGGCAATAATGTCTCTGTTCACACTGCGGCAACAGCCGCACACCTTCACGGATCAGTTTACCAAGCCGACACGGCGAATGCGTGCGCAGGCGAAGTACGCAGATCTGAACGCCGTATCTCCCGCCTCTGACATCGACGGCAGTTTTGTAAAATCGACTGAGGACAAGGTATGGGAGGTCTGGGTTCGTGTGAATCTCGTCCATGCCATTGACAACCTCAGCGACTCAGACCTCGACGACGTCTACGCCAACCATATCCGCATCCTTGATCCGCTTCGGGGCTGTGACATCCACTTGGAAGTCCTGCCGGTTCCGGTTGGATTCGACGAACGCTACGCGCGTTTTCGCCGTTTTGAGCTGGATCCGACAAACCCGGTACGTGATGACCCAGCATGGCAGTCCATGCGGCATGATCGCGTGGCGGACATGGCTGCCTGGCTTCAGGACGCCAACGGCGACTATGAATCCCGGGCTTATCTGGGCATCCGGCTTTACGGGGCAAAACCCGACCCGAGCCTGAGCGTTGATTCGTTCTGGCAGATGTCGCTGGAAAAGCGGTTCTATCTTGAGGATCCCGACAACCGTTGGCTCATCAAGCCGGCGGCCGAGGTTCTCAACCGCCTAGCGCCCGCTTGGGGCGAAGGAGTACAGCCCGTCTCTAGGGACGAGTTGGACCTGATCCTGTCACTCACCAACTGGCCTGGCCAGGTTGACGTCCAGCGGCCAAAGCGGCTCGCCGGCATCCACGAAGGCGAGCGCAAAGAACTGGCGTTCTATGGGCGTAGCGTCTACACGGACGTAGCCCCCGGCACCCTACGGTTCGACCGGTACGGCCAGAAGTCGTACGCGTCATTCCTGCCGATTGCCCGTATCCCTCACATCGCTCGATTTGTTGCCAAGCAAAGCAAGGATTACTCCTTTCTCACGACAAGTTCCGGCCGCCGGATCAGAATCAGCTGGCGCTTTACCTACACCTCGAACAAGGCCCTCATCGAGAGGGCCCGGCTCAGCATGGTAAAGGCTCAGCATGACGCCGAGTACCTGGATACGCATGAGGGCCAGGCCAGCGACAGGAAGAACAATATCGAAATCGCATCGACCTTTTACGAGTATTTGCGTGACGGAGGCTACGTCCTCGTCGGCATACCGCTGGTAGTAATTACCGGCGACACGTTAGAGGAGGTTGAGATTGAGCGCAACAGCCAAATGGCCATGTTGGGCAGGGACGCTGAGCTTTTCATCGACCCTCGGTATCAGATGATCTTCTACGAGCTTAGCAGGCCCGGCGCGCGTTTAAACTGTGCGGCGTACGTTCAGTACGTCTCGCCTCAGACGTTTGCTCGCGGCATGCCGTTCGTGACGTCGGCGCTCAGCATCCAAGGTCCGGATCTGTTGGGCTGGGTCAAAGGCCGGGAGCTCGTGCCCTATACGGGCGCTCTCGACCTATCGACTCTGCTCCCCGGACTTAACACTGCACCGGTCGCAATTTATAGCGGCAACTCGGGCGGTGGCAAAACCACCACTATCATCAACGATTTGGTGGCTGCCATCGAACGAGGCGGGTACGTCGGGTTCCTCTACGAGTTGCTCAAGCAGGACTCACGCAACCTCCTGGGCCCCGATTTCAACGGCATCAAAGTGAGATACTGGGAGCTGGACAGCCAGCCCGGTTTGCTCAACCCGGCGGGACTAGCCCCGACACCAGCACAACGCGTAGACCTTGTATCAAGGTTCCTGCGTAACTGCTGCGGTAACCAGTGGAACGCAGAATGGCTGCCCGACCTTCGGGACGCCGTTAAAGACGCCCTGGTCGAAGCTGACAAGAGTGGAAAGCCGAAGCCCGATCTGTTCCGGGTGTTGGATTTCCTGATTGATCCCGAGAAGAAATACAGCAACGGCAGGGCCATCGAATCCATTCTGGCGGAGCTGCGCGGAGATACCGTCGTCGCCCCGATCTTCTTCTCGGACCATCATGATTCGGATCTGATTGCGTCAATGAGCCAACCTGGCTTGAACGTGATCATGCAGAAGAACTTTGATATCCCGAAGAACATGACCGAAGATAAGTACACCGTCGACAATTGGCTGGCGCTGGCCGGTTTGGACCTCTCGACAATGCTCGCTCACAAGGTGGCATTCGACAAGAACGTTCGCACCATAATCGGCACCGTGGAATTCCACCAGTCGTCCAGCCTACCGACCACCCAGTCGATGGTCGATGGCCTCGCCCGCACCGGGCGAAGCGAGAAGACGGTCACGGCTTACGACAGCCAACTCTGGGGCGATATGCCTGACTCGTTGAGGGAACAGGCAACGACGAAACTCGGCTTCCAGCCGGAAGGCGAGGGAGAAGCCAAGCTACTGCTCAAAGAGATGGGCCTGGATGCTGATGACCTACGAAACCTTCGTGACGTCATGAACATGGCAAACGCCAAGAACGCTCAGAGCGATGAACTCAAGGGCACCGCCATGGTACGACTGCCCAACCGGGAAGTCGCCAGGGTACAGGGCCTTCGCTGGTACGTCGGAACCACTCGGACCACCGACGGCCCAGTTCCAAACAACCCGCAGCACGTCTCGGAAGGAGACAGATAATCATGGACATCAAAACTAGCATGCTCGCTGGTGCCGTCCTCTTGCTTATCGCAGGGACACTCATTATCGCCATCAGCGCATACTCGCGTGCTGCAAAAGGTGACTCGCGCGCAGTGACCGCAATGTTGAAGGACGGAGTTATGATTACCGCTTTCGTCCTCCTCGGCGTCGGATCCGGCCTCACAATAGCAATCTTTGCGGTGTTTGACGCCACAAAGATCACGCACTAGCCGTATCGATTCATCTGCTCCACCCTCGGTCACAACTGACTGAGGGTGGAGCCCCAACCATAGTCTTCATCGGACGATGACACCTGCGGTTGGGGACATTATCGTTCTCAAAGTACATCGACAATCTACGTTTCATTTTCATCCTACGAGCTCGGTTAGGAGCTGATCAGCATGAAGTTTATCTTTCTCCGTCGGGCCGTAATGGGTCTGATCACGTGCGCAATTGCCCTTTTGTCAGTTATCGGACCGGCGATGCCGGCATCAGCCGCCGTCGACAGTCCGAGCGATTTGACAGTAAAGTCACAGGTCAGCAACCTGTCCCAGGCAACAGTCAGCTGGAAAGCCCCATTAACGGTTAGGCAGATTACGGCCTACCGCTTGCGGCTCGATGGAACTGCGGTTGCAGAATTCAAGCTAACGAACGGTGAGATCAAGACGTCCTATACTATGGACGCAACACCTTTGCGTGCGGGCGGCCAGTTGACAGTGTCTGCTGTCTTCGATCTCCTTCAGGAGGGCACTGCCTCTCAGGCAATCACGTTACCGCCAATGCCCACAGGTGCATTGGTGACAGCTGATCCGGCCGGATCCAAGGATACCTATCAGCCCAACGGATTCGGCGGCAGCATCACAACGCCGCCTTACAAGGATAGTAATCAGCCGGCTGCCAACGAAGTCTACGGCAACAAGTCGGGTATTCTTCAGCTAATCACTACAGCCGATCCGAAGACAGACTTTGCAGCCTACCACATCAACATGGTCATATCATGGGTCTGGATGGCAGGCGTTATGCTGTCGCTCTTTGCCATCAGTGCTCTGAGCTGGTCGTTGATAACAAGTGTATATTCCGGTTTGGCTGGAGCCATCACGATGGTTATTACCAGTTTCGGCGGCAGTTACATGAGGGTGCTTCTCGGGCTTGGAGTAGTCATCTTGACGGCCGGTTACGCCTACTGGATGGCCCGCAAAGGCACACGGTCAATTTCCAACATGATGAATATGTCCATAGTCGTTTTAGGAGCCTCATTACTGCTGTTTGGCAACTCGACGGCCATAGTACCTGCGGTAGTCAACTCCCCGCTGGTATTTACTCAGGGGACAATCACCGTCATAAACGGTTGGGTACCCCCGGGCGTAAAAACCGCTGATTACAACCTGAGCGTCAAACCGACGTTCAATGGCAGTATCCTGGAACAAGGCGTGCGCCGTTACGCCTACGAGAATTGGCTGGAAACGACCTATCCCGGATACTGTGTGATGAATTTCGGTGATCTCGCCTGGGCAACAACCACGCGCGTTGTCGATCCCAGTGTGCCAAAGGGCTACAACAATCTCACATTTTGTGAGTACCTGCTCAAGGCTCAGACTAGTAACAATACGGCTGCCCTCGACAAGCTCCGCAGCTACGACACCCAAGCGGGCTTAGGTGCTCATACGAGTGGCCTCGTTGAGAAGAGCTCCCAGGAAGCATGGGCCTTCTATCAAGGCACAAGTCCCTCGTCTATGGGTCTGCGGGCTGGCTATTCGGTCGCTCTGCTGGCATCAAGCTTTTTAAATGCGGTTCTGATCGTTGTAATCGCGCTGCTTGTAGCCTTCTCCGTCATGATGATGGGGTATGGCATGTTGTTGCTTGCCGGCATACTCATTGTGTCGCAGGCGCCACCTCTACTGGACTATCTTAAGGACCAGCTCCGCTCGATGTTTGGTCATACCTGGCGGCCAGCGCTTGGTATGGGCTCAATCATGGTTGTCGACCGCATTACACGAGTAGTGTTTACTACGACCGGTCCGACGGGCTGGCTTGTAGCAGAAATACTACGAGGTCTGGCCTGCATAATTTTGGTGGCATATGCCTTTCACCGCTTCCGTGGACATGGACATCGACGGGCTGGTGCTATCTCTGAGCCGGCAACACGGCCTCAGTCAGAGTACCGCGAACCAGTGGTGAATGTGCCAAGGTCGCCTTCGAACGGTAGTTCTGTCCGACCGGCATTTTCGGCCCCCGCCACGGTTACCCCGCGCCCTGCTATTAGGGCCGGCGCCCTGTCGGGAACGATTGTTCCAGTCTCTCCAAGCATGATGCGGCCGAGACCGGTTTCACAGCCTCAGGTTATCCGAGGCGAGGTTCTCACCTATGAGGTGGTGCGACCGGAGGTGGTCCGAAAGGCCCCTCAGGTAACCGGTTCATCAGTTGCAGCGCGAAAGGCCATTACCGGCTCATCGCGCGCCCTGCCTTCGGCACCATCCAGGCGCTGAACGTTGCTTGAAAATCCAACGTATGCCCCAGCTTGCCATTATGGCAGGCTGGGGCCCCAACCTAAGTACTGAACGATCGGTTCAGTCATTAGGCTGGGACCTTCCCAGGCAGTTCATTCACATCCAGGAGTCAAAATGGCCCGTAAGATAAGGCGCATAGTTTTTGTGCTGTTTATCTTTGTGGGCCTGTTCATCGCGGCTCACAAAGGTTCTGAATATGGAACTAGCAAGGCGAAGTCACTGATACTGCCGCAGTCCGCCCCCAGCGGCATAGATCAGCTCCCCCCCGGAGTTGAGCCGCCTCTGCCGCTACCCACCCAGCTCTATCAGAGTGAGGGAAAGCCGTCCTGCGACAAGGTTATTGCCTCGGGACCGCTTTCAGTTATCGGGCATGTCCTTTCGGTCTATGCCGGGTTCCCGAATGCGTCGTCTAATCGCGACAATGTGGCAATTCTGGCGCAACTCCGCCGCGACGATAGTATCTCGGAAGGCTTGTTTAATCGTACCAGCCAATCTTGGCTGAATACGACGTACAAAGCGACGTTGGCAGTGTCGGCGACAGTCAGCAGCTGCGAAGTCGGGGAGCGCTCCACGCTAGCCCAGCAGCTTCTCATCAACGTGAAGCTGAAGACGACGGACGGTAATCGGCCGGACCAACTGCTTCCGTACTCTGTTGATGTTGTCCGTTTACACGATTCCTACATGGTCACGAATATCGGTCCGCAGCAAATAAGTGTGAGCGGCGGTGGCTCGTCATGAAGCGCCAGCTAGTAATCGCAGTCGTTAAGGCGGCGAATGGCAATGCTAAGCCGCTTCTGAACCTGGCACTGCCGACCATAGTAAAAACAATTGGCGTAACGGCCTCCGTCGGCATGCTGTTTAGCGGCACTGCGCTCGGTGCGGCCGTTGTGGCCGGCGGGTTGTTCGGTCAGCAGGCCGTTAAGATCAACGGCACTCAGAGCTGCACGACCCAAACCGTAGTCACGGGAGTCATAACTCAAGACGTCCCCGCCCTATATCGTCCGATTTTTACTCAAGCTGCCGCAGCCCGCGGCACCGACGTGAATTTGCTGGCGGCGATATTCTACGTTGAACATGGACGTAGCTATCCTGAGCCGCCGCCGCCCTACGGGAAAGGCAAGGCTTGGGCCGTATCTTCGGCCGCCGCTATGGGACCATTCCAGTTCATACCTTCGACGTGGCAAAGTTTCGGCGTCGACGGGAATAATGATGGTCAAATTGACCCCAACGACCTAACCGATGCAGCCTATTCGGCCGCAGGCTTTCTGACATCGCTCGGCGGAAAAGCCGGCGTCCCGCCAGGGGATCCTGCTAAACCGTACGACAAGCCGAGCATTGTCAACGTTATGGCCTCGTATAATGCTGGGCCGTCAGGCAACTTTGGCAACGGCGAAACGCAAGCCTACATCAAAAACGGGTTTGCGTACTACACCAAGCTTACTAACGGACCCTTGGCCAATCCACTGGCTGACACGACGATATCGGAATGCACGACGACATTTGAAGCGTCAGACACTACGCAATCGCCGAAAGTCTTTGCCTACGGCAGTACGATGCTCGCTGGCATATCCGCCGGCGGGCTCGGCACAAATCTGTCGGCTCAATCAGTTCAATTGAACGTGTCGGCTTCACCTGGTATGACGCTTGATGAGGCGGCCTTAGGTTTGTCGAATCTTGCGCCTAAGCTAGTTGAGGCTAAAGCGATCATACTGTCCTTTGGGGACGCGGCGATAGACGGGACCGGAGCTGCCTACGTGGCGAAGGTGAAGTCAATTGTCGCTAAGGTGCGGGTTATAAATCCAACTGCCAATATTTGGTGGGTCGATGCCAACACGCGGACGCCCGATTCCATACTTGACCCGCTACTGACGACAGCGGCCGAGGCCGGCGGTTTCAAATTGGTGTATTGGAAACGCCTAGCCAGACTAAGTGCCACTTCCGGTGGACCCAGCTGGACTGCAGAGGGTAGTAGCACGCAGCTGTCCGGCACAGGAGACCTAAAGGTCGCGGCATTAGTTGGTCAGTCCGTAATGGAAGACCTGACGCTAGCCGATAAGGTCTACGTCTTGCGCGGCAACGCCAAGTATTTGGCCATGCAGGTATTGGTGACTACGAATATCAGACTTAGCGGCCGCTTGGTACGCCAAGACTTAACTCTTGCCAGTCAAGGAAAGCCAGGATCATCAGGCGTTCCGTTGTCGGCTAATATGTTGGCAATCTTATTGGAGCTTGCCAAGACGCGTCAAGTAACAGTTACGGCCATCGAGAGTGGTGGAACTGGTCATGCTGGCGGCAGTAATCACTATGATGGAACGGCCTTGGATATTGATATCGGGCCGGCCGGAAATGCGGCGATAGTCACGCAGCTTTACAATCATCGCGCTGATTTAGGCATCGGCGACCTGATCTACAGCCCGATGCCGGCCGGTACCACAACTCTCAAGCACGGCATCGCGCTTACTTACAATTCTGCGACAATGAGCGAACACACGAACCACGTGCATTTCAGCTCGAACAAATAGCTCCAACGGCCCGCACGAATCATTCGTGCGGGCCTTTTACTTGCAAGAAAAACCCCGCCTAAGCGGGGTAACAGGGCCAAGCTAGCGAAAACTAACTTGAAGGTAGGTGCCGGACGTATCACTGATAGTTGTGGCTGAACCGCCTCGTGACGCAACCCAGGCTATGAAAGATTGAATCTCGGCACTGCCGCTGGTTACAGCTACGCTATTTATGGAGTTCAAATCAATGGTGTCGGGCCTAGGAAAATTCCGGATATTCAGCGAAAATTGCGCCGATGCTGCCTGCAAGAGAAAGGCCGTTGCCGGCTGCCCCATACAGACTCCAGCGGATGAATTACTCGCCGAATCAGAGACGAGGTGGCGCGATTGGGTCAGCGCGGCCACGTTTGGGTGAACGCAGGCTGCCTGCGCCTGAATCGGCGTGACGCCTTTAGCGGAATGCAGGCTCGTTATCACCAGTACCAAAACCAAGGAGGTAATAGCAAAGGTGATTGATACGAGCAATAAGCGTTTGTGTTGGGACAGCAGAGCGTACGGCTTTCCTGTTTTTAGCCACGGTTGCGCGATCGTTGGGTGAGACATTAAGGTCTCCTCTCTCGGGTCCGGATAGCTCAGGTTATTATACCATAATATTGCTTGTTCTTGCGTTTTGACACTTTTAGCATAAGATTACAGGGTGCTCCATTTTCCGGAGAGCTCTTTGAGAGGAAAAAGCAATGCTTACTTTATCGGGTACGGCCATCGGGGTAGCAATCCTCGTTGTGGTGTTCTTGGCGATAGTTGCCAGGGTCATTATTCGTTGGCTTGAAGATCGGAAGGCCAACCGTTGGGAAGAGCTGCGCCAGGCAATCGATAACACCGCAATTCTGACGGATATCGGGGACGTGCGGCGGAAACACGGCGTTTTTCAGATACCAGTAGACAACGGGGTATTCTCCGGCGTCTGCAAGTTCGACCCCCGCACTCAGGTTCTTAACTATTCAAAAGCCGGATTTGGAGCAACTGCCAATCTCAAAGGTCGTTCGGTAGAGACATACGTCGCCATCATCGACACTTTTTTACGCAGTCTGAACGTCCAGCAGGAATCATCGGTGCAACAGGTATTTGTTGCTCCGGAGGCTCAAGAAGCAGATGCGTCCGAGACGGAGATTAGCCCTCAGGGCGGACAGGCAAGTAATTACGGCGGCGACCAACCTAGCGGTGAGTACACCGTCGGTGAGGGTAGTGACGAAACGCACCGCCGTGCCGAGGAGTCAGATCAGACCGGCTGGCCACCTGAGGCCACGGTTGGTCAGACGCGCAGCTACTAGGACTCGCCAATTTCTCGACCTCACGGTCCGCCCGCAAAATGCGGGCTTTTTTATTTGGTGCGGAGGTTGATAGTAGCGCCGTCTTCGGCACGAGGCGCGGCCAGCTCGAGTCTGCCTTGGACGTCTTGCATAATCGTATAGCCGCTGGCGGTCATGCCCTGACCGCCGACCGGATCAGACGGGAGAGATTGCAGCCCGACGTCTGGATTAACCAGGAAGTTCAAGTCCACCGTCTTGGCTTTTCGGCAATCGACGCTCGACGCGGTACAAATTTGTGTCGGTGTTTTAGGAATGGCAACCGGCAGGGACTGATGGTCCTTCAAATAGGTGGAAACGGCCTGAGACAAGCTAGCCAGGGCCGCGGTGCGCTCGGCGTTACGGGTGGCCGGCGTGCTGCTTACCGGCTTAGTGACGGGTGGCTTTGCCGGGTTGCTCAACAGTAATATCAGGCCGATCGTAACCGCGATGGTGCCTATACTATAGCCAATGAGCCGCCGGCGGAGCCGCCGCCGCTTTACGTCTTCCCAAGGTTTCATACCTTATTTGTACCATAAGCGTCTTGCGATAGCGATGATTCATAAGCGGTATTAACAATGATATAATAGTGCAATGAATACCACACCCGACACCATATATGACCTCATTATTATCGGCGCCGGCCCCACGGGGCTGGCTGCAGCCATTTATGCCTCCCGAGAAGGCATGTCGACGCTGGTAATTGAAAAAGGCATAATCGGCGGCATGGCGGCTATTACCGATGTCATCGACAATTATCCGGGCTTTGAAGACGGCGTCAGCGGGCTGGAGTTGGCTGACCACCTGACAGCCCAAGCCAAGCGCTTCGGAGCTGAGATCGTAACCGGTGTTGAGGCTGTAGATCTATCGAGCGACGGGGCTGGGATAACGATTTTGACTAAGAAACAGCCGTTGAAAGCGCTGGCGGTCCTGATTGCGACCGGTTCGACCTATCGCGAGCTGGGGATCCCAGGTGAGTCCGAGCTGATCGGCCGTGGCGTGCACTTCTGTGCTACCTGCGACGGCCCGGTTTATCGTGGCAAAGACCTGGTGGTGGTGGGCGGCGGCAACTCGGCTCTGCAGGAAACGCTGTTTCTGGCCAGGTTCGCCAAACATATCACCATGGTGGTGCGCGGCCGCGACCTCGGCGGCAGCGAAATCCTGCGTGAGCAGGTCAGGCGCCTGAACAACCTTGATATACGTTTTCAGACCGTGCCTAATCGCATTGTCGCGGCCGAGGGCGGTATCGGCGTCAAGCACGTCGAAGTAACCAAAGCCAGCAAAGCCGGCAAGGCCGACATAGTTCCCGCCGACGGCGTCTTTGTCTTTGTCGGGCTGCTCCCTAATACCGACGCCTTCTGCGGCAAGCTCGACACCGACGAGCACCGTTTCCTCAAAACCAGTGCCAAATTTGAATCCAGCCTGCCTGGCGTTTACGTTGCCGGAGATGTTCGTAGCGGCTCAACCTGGCAGATTGCCAGCGCCGTAGGGGAAGGCGTGAGTGCAACGCTGGCAATTCGCAGCTACCTCGACGAGCTCAAGTTCGCTCCAGCCGAGACAAAAGCCGAAATTAACTAAGCTGCGTGTTCGGCGGCTTCGGCCGCGTCGGCGTCCGCCTTGGTCTGATGGACCGTTCCTTCGGGATGTTGGGCCGGCGAATATACAGAATAAAGGCGCAAATCCTTCTCGCCGATGTTGATGATATTGTGCCACGTACCAGCCGGCACGATGATGGCCCAGTCGTCACTGGCGTCATAAGTTTCCTCAACTTCAGCCTCATTGGTGCTGAGTTCCACTAATGCCTTGCCCTGCTCTATGCGCAGGAACTGGTCGTGGTCGGGATGGACTTCGTTGCCGATTTCCTCACCTGGCTCGAGGTTCATGACGGTCAGCTGCGAATGCTTACCAGTGTAGAGCACGGTGCGGAACGTTTTGTTCTCGACAGTTAGTTTTTCGATGTCGTTTATCCATCCAAGGGCCATGACAACCTCCATATTTACGTTCGGGGAAGCTGAAATCGCTTGTTTCCCGCTGCTTTCATTCTAACATGTGGTAAGGGATGCCGTAATTGGGTATCATGACAAACATGACATCCCTTACCGTACTCGACACAACCAATCATATCGGCACTACCGTAACAGTCCGCGGCTGGATTCATAGCATCCGTGATATGGGCAAGATTACCTTTATCGACCTGCGTGACCACACAGGGCTATTACAGGTCGTAATTGCCGATTCCGTCACGATGCCGCGCCTGGGCATTGAGTACGTCATCGAGGTAACCGGTGAGGTTAAGGAACGCGGCGAACGATTTCGCAACCCTAAATTGGCCACGGGTACAGTTGAGCTGGGGGCGGCTAGCGTCGTCGTCTTGAACGAAGCCGTCGAACTGCCGTTCGAAGTCAAAAAGGATACTCTGAACATCAACGAGGAACTGCGGCTGAAATACCGCTATCTTGACATGCGCAGCGAGCGAATGACGACCAATCTTCGCCTGCGTCACCGCATTATCAAGTTCCTGCGCGACTTCATGGACGGGCAGGGGTTCATCGAAGTAGAGACGCCGATGCTTACTAAAGGCACGCCGGAAGGTTCACGCGAGTTTTTGGTACCCTCCCGCCTGCATCCCGAAGAATTCTACGTCCTGCCGCAAAGCCCGCAACAGTTCAAGCAGCTGCTAATGGTCGGCGGAATTGGCCGGTACTTCCAGATTGCCCGTTGTATGCGCGATGAGGACCAGCGCGGCGACCGTCAGCCCGAGTTTACCCAGCTCGATATTGAAGCCTCGTTCGTCAACCAGGAAGACATCATTGCGCTCAATGAAGCTATGATGACGGAACTTATTAAAACGCAATTTCCCGACAAGAAAATCTCCGAACTGCCGTTCCCGCGCCTGACTTATGCCGAAAGCATGAAAAAATACAGCACCGATAAGCCCGACTTGCGCCGCGACAAGGATGACCCGAACGAGCTGGCCTTTGTCTGGATCATCGATTTTCCTATGTTTGAAATCAACACCGGCAGCAGTAAGGTGGATGCCGTCCACCATCCGTTTACCGCCCCGCTGGCGGCCGATGCCGGACTTCTGGAGTCTAAACCCATGGATGTCAGGGCCGACGCCTACGACATCGTCCTTAACGGCTACGAAATCGGCGGCGGCTCTATCCGTATCCACGATGCTGCTCTGCAGAACCGGGTCTTTGAACTGCTGGGTATCGGTAAGAAAGATATCCAGGAGCGTTTCGGCCACATGCTAGAGGCCTTCACCTTTGGAGCTCCGCCCCACGGCGGCATTGCCTACGGTCTGGACCGGCTGGTGATGATTTTGGCAAACGAGCCGAATATCCGCGAAGTCATGGCTTTTCCCAAGACCGGTGATGCTCGTGACCCGCTGACCGGCGCTCCAGGAGCCGTCACTGAGCTTGCCCTGACGGAAGCCCATATCAAAACCGTTCCGGATCTCAAGAAACCGACCCGCTCCTAACTGAAGCAAGGTCGTGACAAAAACGTCACAAGCTGGTACAATATAACAAACATCAACCGCGCCCCGGCGTATTTCCTTGCCGCGGCGCTTTCATTTGGATTAATCGCATGACTCAAGCTACTAATAACATCCGTAACGTTGCCATTATCGCCCACGTCGACCATGGCAAGACCACGCTCGTCGACGGTCTGCTTAAGCAGTCCAAAACCTTCCGTGAAAATCAGGCCGAAATGAAACAGACGGCTATCCTCGACACCGGGGACTTGGAGCGAGAGCGCGGCATTACTATTTCCGCCAAGACTATCGCGGTCAACCATGACGGGTTCAAGATCAACATCATCGACACCCCCGGTCACGCCGACTTCAGCGGTGAAGTCGAGCGAACGCTAAACCTGGCCGACGGCTGCCTGCTGATCATCGACGCGCAGGAAGGCCCGATGCCGCAGACTAAGTTCGTGCTTACACGCGCCCTGGCTCTGGGCCTGAAGCCGATCGTCGTGGTCAACAAGATTGATAAGCGCGACCGTCGCATCGACGAAGTCATCGACGAGGTTGGCAGCTTGTTCTTGGACCTGGCCATCAACGACGATCAGCTCGAATTTCCGATATATTATGCTATTGGCCGCGACGGCAAGTCATGGGACCATGTGCCGACCGACGCCGAAATTGAGGCTCCGGCTGATCTTGAGCCGATCTTCAATGCCATCATTACTGAGATCCCCGAACCACGCGTCGACGCGGCTGGCCCGTTCCAGATGCTCGTGACCTCGCTGACCTGGGACTCGTTCCTCGGTAAGTACGCCATCGGCCGTATCCAGCGCGGTAGTCTCAAAGCCGGTCAGGCGTTGGCTCTAATTGACCGCGACGGCAAAGTTTCAAGTACCCGCGCCGACAAATTGTTCGTTGCTCTGGGGCTTGAGCGTGTCGAAGTAACCGAGGCTGTAGCCGGTGATATCGTTTGGATTACGGGTATTGGCGGCGCCTCCATTGGCGCAACTGTCACGGCAGCCGAAGCTCCGGAAGCTCTGCCGGTAATGGAGATTGAGGCACCGACGCTCCAGATTCGCATCGGCCCAAACACCTCACCATACGCCGGGCGTGAAGGCAAATACACTACTAGCCGCCAAATCGGGGCGCGGCTTGAGCGTGAGCTTGAAACCAACGTCGGTTTGCGCGTCGTCGACCGTGGCAGCGATTTCCTAGTTTCCGGACGCGGCGAACTCCATCTGTCGGTCCTCATAGAGACCCTCCGCCGTGAAGGCTTCGAGTTGGAAGTCGGCCGGCCGCAGGTCGTTACCAAACAGGAAGAGGGCAAGATTCTGGAGCCCGTAGAAGAACTGATTATCGAAGTGCCGGAAGAGTACGTTGGCGCGGTGACCGGTGAATTGGGCCGCCGCCGGGGCGAAATGGTAACGATGGAGCCGACCACTAAGGCAACCATCCGTCTCATCTTCCGTCTGCCAACCCGTGCCCTGCTCGGTCTGCGCAATATCCTGTTAACGGGCACCAAGGGAACCGCCATCGTCAACAGCCTCCTTATTGGCTACGAGCCGCTGGGCGCACCGTTGCAGCAGCTTCGTAACGGCGTCCTGATTTCAGCTGAGACCGGCAGCGCCACTATTTACAGCCTCAAGACCGTCGAAGAGCGGGGGACTGCCTACATCGGACCATCAACCAAGGTTTACGAAGGTATGATTATCGGCCTCAACCGCCGTGGCGACGACATGGAAATCAACGTTACCAAGGAAAAGAAACTGACCAACGTCCGTGCCTCGAGCACCGACATGACCACTCAGCTGACGCCCTACACTGAGCTTACACTTGAAGAGGCTTTGGATTTCATCGAAAACGATGAGCTATTGGAAGTGACGCCTGAGAACATCCGGATGCGCAAGCGCTATCTGCTCCCTCACGAGCGAAAGCATCACCGCAACCAGGCTTTGGCCGCCTAATTACAGCTACCGCCTTCGGGCGGTAGTTTGCGTTTATCAGCACACCGAGCTGAGCATAAAGATGCGGGTGTCTCATTTAGCTATAGTAAGAAAATGTATCACCCGGTGACACAAAATCGACCTATGCCCAAAAATACCCCGGCCCCAGTAGTTTACGCGCCCAAGGTGAACAGTACCCACTCGCTTGTATTGACGTAGCGTAAGAAGTGTGTTATGATATTCCCTGATCATCGTGATCATTACTTCGCACCCTGAAATGAGTTGATTATTGTGGCTTCCAACAGCCAATACAGCTTCAAGACCTACCACATGGCCAACCGTCTGTTTGTCGTAGGACTACTCGTGTTCTGCGTGGCAGTCGTCAGCTTTTTCTTCGTGGACGTTAACAGCACGCGGACTCTCTGGCCATTTATTCCAGCATTTGGAGTCACTGGGTTGTGCGTCGGGCACATCGTTTACCCAACGGCCAAGCGTAAGGAAATCGTGTGGGACGTGCTGCTGGCCATGGTTGCACTCTCGGGGATGACCGCCGTAATCTACGCTAGGGCAGCGACGAATGGTGTGACCATTATCAACTTGGCGTTGTGCCTCACTCTCGCGCTCACCCACAACATGAGCGTAAGACCAATCCCGACCGTCAAATCGCACGGTTAATCAACACTTCACTCTCCGGGTGCGAAACCGGCAGCCGACTCCCAGCCTTTATGGCGAACGAGTCGGCTGTCGGCCCCCCAATGACAGTTGCCCTCCCGGGCTTTTTTTGTGCCCAAAACTTGGCCGCGGCAGTGACAACGTTTACAATAAGCTAATGATTAAACGACTTCTTGCCACCCTCCTACTAGGGCTTGTACCAATGGGTGCCTTGGCTGATGACGCCGCGTCGACTCCGGTTTCGGAACAAGCGCAGGTTTCACCCGCGACGCAGCAGGGCGGGGGATCGGCCGCGTACCTTGGACCGCCTAGTAGTGTCTCGTCTGCGGCCGACGGCGGCGTTCTGCAGCCATACAGCAATAATCCTCTGCAGGCCGGTGGCAACGCGGCTTCAAACGGGTTGGTGTCGCCGGATAACAGTCAGCTTCAGGGCTCCGCGCCGTCCGGGGACCTCAAAGTGGTGCTGGGCAACGAAGCCGACGGGGGAATCCACGCGCCAAACACAGCGCCAGTCGATAATTCGCCCCTCGACACTCTGGCTCTGTTAGCGGTAATCGGGTTCATTGGACTTATTTGGGTCCTTCGCCGCCGGGTGGCTCAGCGCTTTTCCTCCTAACTGGTATCGGGTCTATAAAACGGTTATGCTGTTGGCATGAAAGCCCGGCTAAAATCGCCTTATCCCAGACCGCCTCAGTTTAACCGTGGGCGAAATTTTGAGTCGTCAACCCGCGTGTTGCGATGGATCTCACTGGGACTTGTAATCCTGACCTATCCGTTCGATCAGCAGTATAGCCTGGTTGTCTTCACCCTTCTCGTTTTGATGGCGGGTTTTAACTTGCTGACATATCTGCCGGCTTTCAATCGCAAGCGTGAGCAGGGCGTTTCAGGCCTCAACTCACTCGCAGTCGACCATATCTTTGTCTTAGCCCTGGCGATGCTCAGCGGCGGACTTGCCAGCCCCTATTACCCGCTCTTCTTCATTCTTATTATTGGCGTCATTATTCTTTACGGTGTAGCCGGTCTGGCTTTCGCATTGGCATCACAGGTAATTGTCAGTGTAATCCTGTTGGTGGTGCCAATCGAACCGCTCGCCCAGCCGGCTGCGGCCGACATCCAATTTATTATCAAGCTTATTTTTGTGGTGGTGTTTAGTATCATGGCGGCCCAATCAGTTCGTAGCCGCGACGAGGAGACTTTACTTGAAAGCCGCTTTACCAGCCGCCTTGATGAACAGCGTCAGCGGCTGCTCGCCCTTATCAACTCGCTGTCCAGCGCTGTTCTGGCGATTGACCGTAACGGCAAGATATACCAATATAATGCCGCGGCGCTCGAGCTGCTTAATACTAACCGCGACATTAACGGGATGGAAGTGTCGGGCCTGCTCAAACTTCACGATGAGAAATTTACCACTCTTGATTTGGACAAACTTATTAAAGACAGCAAAGGCGTAGTCAGCCGACAGGATTTGATATACGTGGCCGACGACGGATCCGAGATAAGCCTCGACCTGACTATCTCGCCAGTCCATTTGTCGGGTTTTATTGCCGATCATGACGATGCAGGCGGCTCGATGATCGTCTTCAGCGACATTACCAAGCAGAAGTCTCTGGACGAGGAGCGCAATGAATTCATTTCGGTGACCTCACACGAGCTGCGCACGCCGCTGGCCATTGCCGAGGCCAACCTGTCGACGGCCATGCTGCCCGGTTACGCCAAAATCGAACCTAAAGCCATGAAGCTGCTGGAGCAATCGCATCAGAATATAATGTTTCTCAGCCAGCTGATTCAGGATCTCTCAAGCTTGTCGCGGGCCGAACGGAACGATATTAAGGTTGAGCGGACTCTGGTCAACGTATCCGAGATGGTCAATCAGCTGGCCACAGATTACAAGTCCTCGGCGGCCGAGAAAGGGCTCAAGCTTAAAGTGACGCTTGATCCTCAGGTCAAGACTATCCACACCAGCGAGCACGAGGTGCACGAGGTCCTGCAGAACTTCCTAACTAATGCCATTAAATATACGCAGCACGGTTCGGTTACCTTAAGTCTGGAGCACCGCCCCGGAGCGGCTGTAGTCAGCGTCAAGGATACAGGGATCGGTATTTCGGCCTCGGATAAAACTAAGGTTTTCCAGAAATTTTACCGTTCCGAAGATTACCGCACCCGCGAGACCGGCGGCACGGGTTTGGGACTGTATATTACCAAGAAATTGGTCGAGCGAGCCGGTTTAGGTATGGATTTTACCTCTCGGCTGAACTATGGTTCAACCTTCCGTCTGATCATCCCGTATCATCCGCAGGACGATGCGACCCGGGTAATTTCGGCCGTTTGACTATAAAATAACCGTAAGCACATTGGAATTTAGACCGAACAATGCTTAAATGAAGCTAATGGTTTGCCAAAATTGCCACTCACATGATGTCATCAAGGTTCAGGATCAGTTCTTCTGTGTGAACTGCGGCAACCTTGTTGCGCTGCCACAGCCCAAAGCTAAGGAGCCTATCCCGGTCGTAGTCCCCGAAGTCGAGGGTCTGCCTGAGGGCGTGACAATTCTGCCGATGGGGGATATGGTCGCTGCCGTCGTGGCCGGAAAGCCGGTTAAACGCAAGCGCCCAGGTCGTCCTAAAGCTACACGACTGGACCAGCCGGTGGCCTCGGGCGGTATGCGCGACATATCCGCCGGATTAGAGCCGTTATTATCACCAGACAGCCCCGAAGCGGAGCCGACGTCTGAAATGGCTAAGGTTGGTGCTGTTTCCGTGCCGCAAGCCGTAGCCCCAACACCGTCGGTTTCGGGGCCGCACGGTTCACGCCGCCTTAACGACATTGCGCCGACCCGACACAAAGCACCCGCACCGAAGATTGAACAGCCTGCAAATAAAGAACATCAGCCCCAAGGCATGGTCTTTGGAGACCTGATTTCGTCCAGCCTGCGCGGCAGGTTTAACCCTACCCATTTTTGTCTGGCGCTGCTGCCGGCTATCCTGTTGGCGTTTGTCGGCGGTTTCGTCGTGCTGGCTTTGGCCGGCGACTACGCCAACGTGGGTCGCTTGGTGCCGCAGCGGTTGTTTCTGCCGGTGGGAGGAGAATTACTGATTATTTCGGCCCTGTACTACGTCAGCCGCAGCTTCATGCATGGGGCCATCGTCTACGGAGCCGCTCGTCGAGCCGATCATCGCCCGGCATCCGTCGCTCGGTGGATAGACATGTCGGCCCGTAGCTTCGGCTCACGCCTGCGTCTTGACGTTTTGAATGGGCTGGCTCAGATGGCAGTTTTGGCGCTAGTCGGTTCGCTCGTGGTAACCGGCGGTATTCTCTGGCCCGTCCCGGCCTGGCTTCAATTGGGGCTCCTGTTCGTGGCCTTTTTCGCCCTGATGTATTTGCTGGCCGGGCTCATGCTGGCCCAAGGTCTCGGTCATGTCGCAGTAACCCTGAGTACTATGAGCGCCCGTCAGGCGTTTGGCTTGGGTTGGCTGTTTTTCCGTCATCATTTCGAACTTATCGGTCTTAAACTGCTGACTTTCGCCGTTGAGTTAATACTACTGGTCCCGGTCGCGGCAGCCGTAGCCGCCCTGATTGTTTTGGTGCCCGGCAATCAAACCTGGCTGGTGGTAACAGGTTTGATTATTGGCGTCACCATTGCCGGCGCCTCCACTGGTGCGGCCTCGGCTTTGTGGTGGCAGGAGACCTATCGCAGGCTAGTTCACACCGACAGGCTAACCGAGGCCGTTACGCTGCTCACGGGGCGCAAGCTCACGTCCTCCACAGGGCGAACCGCCAATTGGATTGCAATTATAATGTTGAGCCTTGCCGCTCTGGCCGCGGTTTGGCCGTGGTTGCCTCTGCCGACGCTGTAACTCGCACGTCTATTTGACTTTTTCAGTAAAATGAGCGATATTTAATGGCAAAGCCCCGGGGCTTTATTAATTTTACGCGCCGGCTTTTGTCTCAAGAGGAACCACTACCAGAATGAAACCGTTAATAAACTATCTGCAGGCTTCACAATCGGAACTCGCCAAGGTGTCATGGCCCAATCGGTCTCAGACCATCCGTCTGACCGGACTTGTCATTCTCTTCTCACTGGCGTTCGCGGCTGTGCTTGGTGGTATCGACTTCATTTTTGCGACGATACTCCAAAAAGTAATTTTAAAAGGGTAAATTATGGCCGATCAGACCAAGACCAACCACTGGTACGTAATCCACACCTATTCCGGGTATGAAGACCGCGTTGCCGAGAATCTGCGCCAGCGCATCGAGACCATGAATATGGCCGATAAGATTTTTGATGTCATCGTTCCGAAAGAGAACCAGATTGAAATCAAGAACGGCCGCCGCCGCATCGTCGAGCGCCGTATCTTCCCGGGCTACGTCCTGGTTCAAATGGATGTCACTGAGGATTCCTGGTACGTCGTCCGTAACACCCCTAACGTCACTGGTTTCGTCGGGTCCGGTACCACTCCGACTCCGATCAGACAAGATGAGGTTCGCCACATCCAGAAGCGCATGGGCGTTGAGGAGCCAAAGTTCAAAATCGACTTCCAGACCGGCGAGAGCATCAATATCATCGACGGACCGTTCAAAGGTTTTGACGGTATGGTCCATGAGATCGACGAGAATAAAGGCAAGATCAAGGTCCTGGTCAATATGTTCGGCCGCGAAACACCGGTCGAGCTGGACAGCCTACAAGTCAAGAAAATCTAACGAATTAATAACATGTGTGGGAGGCCGAAAGGCCGCTGGCACCACAAGGAGTAAATTATGGCACAAGTAAAACCAGTCAAGGGTGTAATCAAGTTCCGCGTTGCCGCGGGCAAGGCTACCCCGGCACCGCCAGTGGGTTCGACCCTGGGTGCGAACGGCGTCAATATGATGGATTTCATCAACACCTTCAACGATGCTACCCGTGAGTTGGGCGACCAGCTGCTAAGCGTCAAAGTAACTATTTTCGAAGACCGCACTTTTACCTTTACCTACAAGGGCGAAACCGGTGCCAGCCTTATCCGTAAGGCCGCCGGTATCGATAAAGGCTCCGGTGTCCCGAACAAGACCAAAGTCGGCACGCTGACTAAGGTTCAGGTTCGTGAACTTGCCGAGCTCAAGATGAAGGACATGAACGCCAACACCATTGAAGCCGCTGAGAAGATCATTGCCGGACAGGCCCGTTCAATGGGCATCGAAGTCGCCGAGTAACTTACTCGTCCGCATCTGCATAAATAACCGTGGGAGCCGTAAGGCGCTAGCACCACAAGGAGAATGAAATGGCCCAAGCTAAGAAATCCAAAAAAGAAGTAGCCGCCGTCGATGAGACCCAGGCTGAAGTAGAAGAGGTCCGCGAGGATTCTTCGGAAGTAACTCTGCCGGACGAGTCCGCGCGTGATGAGCGCGAGCCGGATATCGAGCCGATCGACGCTGACGACGCCGACTTAAAAACCACTAAGTCCGGAAAGCGCAGCGCCAAGGCTTTGCGTGAAGCTGCCGAGGAAGAGGCCCGCCTAGCCGCCAAGGAAGAGCGTACCGAGGCTCCTGAAGAGCCCAAGGCACCAAAGCGCCAGACGGCCAATCCGCTGCACATGCACGGCAAGAAGTATCGCGCTGCTCTCGAGCAGGTCGATCGCACCAAGCTTTACGGCTTCGAAGAGGCCCTAGCTCTGGCCGTTAAAACTGCCACGACCAAGTTTGACAGTTCGGTTGAACTGCACATCAACTTAGGTGTCGACCCGCGCCAAGCCGACCAGATGGTTCGTGGAACCGTCGTCCTGCCACACGGCACCGGTAAGACCATCCGTATAGCCGTCTTCGCCGAAGGGGCGCAGGCTGAAGCCGCTACTGCCGCCGGCGCCGACCTCGTCGGCACCGACAAACTGTTGGCCGACATTGAGAAGGGCAAACTGGAATTCGACATGCTAATCGCCACCCCCGACAAGATGGCCACGCTCGGACGTGTTGCTAAGGTCCTGGGACCGCGCGGCCTCATGCCGAACCCCAAGAGCGGTACCGTCACGCCGGACGTCGCCAAGGCCGTCACCGACGCCAAGCGCGGTAAGGTTGAGTTCCGTATCGACAAGCAGGCCATCATCCACCAGGCCGTCGGTAAGGTCTCGTTCAGCCAGGCCAACCTAGAGGAAAACGCCAAGACTCTTCTCTCGGCAGTCCTCAAGGCCAAGCCCAGCTCCACCAAGGGAACCTACATCAAGGCCATTGCTGTAACTACGTCCATGGGCCCTGGAATCAAGGTGGACGCTCCGGCTACCACCGCCGCTATCTCCGGCAAGAAATAGACCATAGTCTAAAAAGACCGGCCGCTGTCAGCGGCCGGTCTTTGCGTATTACCAGATATCATGATACTAATGGTATACGATTTTTCCTGCGTTCTAAGGGGCTACCTTGGCCACACTCAAGGGCTATATCGCCTGTCAAATACAAATTCCGGCCGGCCCACCAGAATCATCGGGTATAGATCAACAAATCATTTCCGTGAAGTTGGACTGTGGCGACCCTGTCGATCCATTCAGGGTGCACGCGTTCAGCCTCACGTTCGACAAAGCTCGGTTAAGGTCGAGCAGATCGTGGGACCGCCCAGGTGATCTCAGCCCACGACGCACAGGTATAGGATATGTGGCGGTGACGATTAGGCAGCGCCTGAGTGGCGGCAGGTATATTGTTGAGCTGCCGACAACCCATCGACCGACCCGGATTGTCGTTCCGGCCCCGTGTATCATCCGGGACGCAGCTACGCGCGATGCCCGTCTGGCTCATGCTTACGCCAACCAGCGCCTTGGCAGCTCAATCTAGCCCGCAGCCGGATCATCTGATCCGGCTTTTTCCTTGGCCGTGGTATCATCGGACGCAAGGTGAGTGTTCTTCGACAGATTGGAAAGTCATGACCGTCAACCAAGGTATCTTCGGAGATAAATCAAATTTTGATGATCGTTTCGTTCCCGATTACGGCCGCCTGGCCGAAATGAGTATGGCACTCAAAGGCCTCGGCGCCAGTGTGGTCCTAACTTCAGGCTCGTTCGACCTGGTTCATGAGGGTCATGCATTGTACTTGGAAGCAGCCAAAAGTTTTGGCAGTCTGCTGATAGTCGGTGTTGATAGTGACATCAAGATTCGGGAGCGTAAGGGACCTGACCGACCGATTGTACCCGAAATGGAGCGGCTGAGAATGCTGACCCATTTCCGGCCAGTCGATATCGTGACGCTAAAGCCACCGGGCGATACAAAATGGGAGCTCATCAAAGTAATTAGGCCTGACGTACTGATTGCGACCGTCGAGACCTACAGCGATGACGACATCGCCGAGCTTGAGGGCAACTATTGCGGCAGAGTTCAAGTAATGGAGCGGATGGCAACGACCACCACTTCTGCCCGTCTTCGTGAGCTCAATATGTCGCTGGCCGAGCGTTTCACTTTGGCTGTCAACCAGGCTCTGCCAGGTATCGTGTCAAACGTACTCGAGCCAAAGGGGCAAACAAATGTCTAAACAGCTGTTGCTTTATGCACCTGTAGTGCATCGAGGCATCGAGGAATTCGTTGGCCGTCATCGTGATGCGGTGGAGGTTGAAATCATAGGCCTCAGTTTTCAGGCAGATTACCCGTGGATGAAGAAGGACGTACGTGCCGTCGATCCCCACGCGATCCTGGTAGATTTGGCCTCACGATTCAGGACGGTCAATTTCCGCATCGTCGAAACGAGCGTGCTGACGGCTCGAATCTTTGCCGATGTCTTGGTATTGCCCGACGATGACTTGAGTCGCAGTCTCGTGGAGAACTACAGGCTTGACCTGCCCGGACGGCGGGTTATATTTGAATCGGCCTGGCTGCGGTGGGACCGGACAGCTGCCTTGGCAGCTGAAACCGTCTCGCCAGACGAGGTGGTTTCATCCGACCAGTTTGATCAAGAAACTATGCATGCGGCCATTGAACTCAGCACCCGGAGCTCCGATTGGTGGCGCCAGGTGGGGGCGATTGTCGTTCGCGGTCAAACCGTACTCTCCACGGCCAACAACCGGCATATCCCTACTGAATACACACCCTACATCGATGGTGATCCCCGTGGAATGTTTCATAGGGGGGAGCATCTGGAGCTGACAACGGCAATCCATGCGGAGGCGGCGTGTATCGCCTGGTGCGCCCGACATGGCCTGGCGACCCTGGAAGCGGCAATATATGTCACTACTTTCCCGTGCCCGGTGTGTGCTAGGTTGATTGCCGCCAGCGGAATCAGTAGCTGTTATTACCGGTCAGGCTACGCAGTGCTTGACGGAGTGAAAGTGCTCCGCGACGCTGGCGTATCCTTAATTCGAGTCCAATGAAATACCCCCCGACTGCTCAGGCTGTCGGGGGGCTTATAATTGGCTTCGAGCTCAGTCGCATTCGAATCGGTGTGGTATCGGCGACGTCTGGATCGCCTTCGGCCAGATGGAAATGTAGATGGCGGATGGTGCCGCCCGTGAGTGCCGGATCGCCGTTGCGTGCGGCAAAACCATACCCGCTGGGGTGGTAGGTGGAGCGATGCCAGGCCAGAACCGCAGCCAAATCGGCGAGTTCCGACCCTGTGAGCGATGCCATGTCGTCGACGTGACGCTTAGGAGAGGCTACAACATGACTCTTGGTACCCCGATAGGGGTAATCGTTGGTGGCCACGATCCAATCCTTGGTTTCCAACAGAACGGAACGCCCCGCAAGGCCTTCGGCGCAGAAAAAACATATCTCACTAGCCTCAAGCTCCCGCATTCGCTCGCGCTGAGAATCATGTCGGGCGTTACCTAGGTAATACAGATTTGTCATTACCAGTCCTTCTTGTCATGGGGCAACCGGAATGCGGCCGATGGCAGGATGCGGGTGATAGTCACTCAGCTCAAAGTGCTCGGCGCGGAACTCGTGGATATCCGTCACCCTCAGGCCCGCTTCATTGAGATGGACCGTCGGCAGGCGGAATGACTCACGCGCCAGCAAAATCTCAACTGCGCGAAGCTGGTCTTCGTAGAGATGGGCGTTGTTGATGGTGTGGTAGTACACAGCGGCCGGAAAGCCAGTCAGGTGCTCCAGCATGAGCATGAGCGCTGCATACTGGATCATGTTGGATGGAACGCCCACCGGCACGTCGCCGGAACGCTGTGTCATGACCAGGTGCAGCTCATTGTCGATTATCTGTACCTGGACCCAGCCGTGACAGGGAGAGATGGTGGTTTTAGGAGTTTTCCCCGTGCCGCGTGCGTTCTCATCCGGAATCCAAGGACTGACGAAGTGGGTCCGGTCATTCGGAAACTCGCGGATTTGTTCAACGAGATGCTTGAACTGGTCAAAGGTGCCACCGTCGCGGGTAGGGAAGTCATGGAAGGCGCCGCCGTACGAACCCGGCCCAATAGTTCCGGGAGCCAGGCCGCGTTTGGCGGTTTTTGCCAGTGTCGCCCAAGGGCCCCACCAGTTCACGCCGAATTCCTCGAACTCATCGAGTGTCGTTGCGCCATTGATGAAGGCGCAGAGCTCGCCGATGCCTTTGCTCCAAAAGCTGGCAATGTTCCGGTCGGGTATAACAGGAAAGCCGTTGTGTAAGTTAAAGCTCATCGTCTGTTGCATCAAGGTCAGGGCACGAGGCCCTTGGCGGGTCGGGACGTACTCTCCGTCGTCGACAATTCGCTGCAGTAGGTCTCGGTACTGGCTGTCAGGCGCGCGTTGATCAAAATCTTTGTAGTGCATTTTTACCTCGCACATTGGAAAGGTTCGAGCAGATGCTAGAGCGCCCACTTTACCATCTCATTGACGCCAGAGTCAAAATATCGTATATTACCTAAGTTCACCTAAGACCGTAGCTGCCCCGGGCTTAATCCGCTACGCATGGCGTAAATCTCATTGTCAAGGTCGTCAAGTATTGACACCCTTGACACGCGGTTATGCTGTTGTCTCTGGCTTGAACACCAGAGTTTTTTAATGTTTAGAGAAAGGTAATGACACATGGCCATTTCTCGTGAGTCCAAAGAAAAGGCGGTAGCACAGCTATCGACCGATCTTGGCCGCATCAAACTGGCTGTCATGACCGACTACCGCGGCCTCTCCGTGCCGGAGATTGAAGAGCTGCGCGGCATCTTGCGAGCGGAAGGAATTTCCTACCGCGTCACCAAGAACACCCTGCTGCGCCTGGCGACCCAGTCTAACCCGGCACTCAAGGACATCGACCAGACGGCCTTCAACGGCCCTATGGCTCTGGCTCTTGGATTCGATGACGAAGTGGCTCCGGCCCGCGTCATCTTCCAATACGCCAGGAAGCACGATGCTCTTGAAATCGTCGGAGCGATCACCGCTGATGGCACCCTGCTGAGTGCTGCTGAGGTCAAGGCTCTGGCGACGCTGCCAACCCGCGAGCAATTGCTCGGTCAGGTTGTTGGTACGATCGCCGCTCCGCTTACCGGTTTTGTCGGTGTAATGTCAGGCAACGTCCGTTCCATCATTAACGTACTAAACGCGCTTAGCGAAGCTAAGGCGTAAGGAGACCATCATGGCAGAACAAACTACTGCAACAGAAGAGTTCCAGGTTCCGGAAAAATTCGCTAAGCTCGTTGAGACTATCGACAAGTTGAGCGTACTCGAGCTGAGCGAGCTCGTTAAGACCCTGGAGAAGCACTACGGTGTCAGTGCAGCCGCCCCGGCAGCCGCAGCCGCCCCGGCAGCTGATGGCGACGGCGCAGCCGCCGCCCCTGAGAAGACCACCTTCACGGTCGTCCTGGCCAACGCCGGCGCCTCGAAGATCAGCGTCATCAAGGCCGTTCGTGAAATCACCGGCCTCGGCCTGGCTGAGAGCAAGGCCCTCGTTGACGGTGCCCCTAAGCCCATTAAGGAAGATGTTGCCAAAGCTGACGCCGAAGACGCTAAGGCCAAGCTGGAAGCAGCCGGCGCCACTGTTGAAATGCAGTAATCGTTCCCAAACGATGTAAAATAAGGACCTTCGGGTCCTTATTTTGTTTGGCTAGAGCCCAAAGCTGGCCAAAAGGCCCGTTTTGCGCTAAGATAGTTCAGTATTGTTACGGTAAAAAACCCTCACCCATGTCAATTGTTTTGACAAGGATAGCTTGGCGTAGTATGAATAAAGCCAGCAAGCGGTTATACCAAAACCAAAGGATGTTGTTGTGGCAGAGATTACCGATAAGCAGCTCAAGACGCTCAAAAAACTCATAGAGACAGCCGAGACCAACCTGTCCGGCGCCAAAGAACTCCTGACGAGCCTCGTGGGGAGTGAAGAGACGGTCTCACAAACCGCCGCCGCCGCTCAGGCACAGGCTACCGGTAAAGTTGTTGAAGGCTCCTTTGACGGGCAGCACATGATTGGTCCTGACGGCAAGAGCTACCCCGTACCAGCTAACTACGCCTCAAAGAGCAAGCTCGTCCAGGGCGACCAGCTCAAACTCATCATTGGATATGACGGTGCTTTCATGTACAAGCAGATTGGTCCCATCGAGCGCAAGAAGCTGATCGGCACCCTGAATCTTAAGGACGGCGCCTACTTCGTTGAAGCCCGCGGTCAGGAGTACCACGTTCTGTTTGCCAGCGTAACCTACTTCAAGGCTCAGCCCGGAGATCAGGTGACAATGGTCATCCCTGAGGCTGGCGACGCCGAGTGGGCCGCCATCGAAGCCGTTATCGGCTAAAGCTTATCCACTATCAGATACCAGCCGTATCAGATATACTAGTTTAAGAACTAAGAGGCAGCTGCGGGTGGATAACCAGGCCTTATATCGTAAATATCGAAGTGTTGATTTTGATCACGTCATCGGCCAGGCTCACGTGACGAAGACGCTTGTAAGCGCGCTCTCAAGCGGGCATGTCAGTCATGCCTACTTGTTTACCGGACCGCGAGGCGTGGGTAAGACCAGTGTGGCCAGACTACTGGCGCGGGCGCTAAACTGCACCGGGGGAGCGGAGGGAGCTGGCAAGCCGTGCAATAATTGTGATAGCTGTTTGGCTGCCATCAATTCGTCGCTGGATATTATTGAAATCGACGCGGCCAGCAACAACGGCGTCGACGATGTGCGCGAGCTGCGCGATAAGGTCAGTATTGCACCGTCGGGCGGCGGCTATAAGGTCTATATCATCGACGAGGTCCACATGCTGTCGGCGGGGGCCTTCAACGCGCTGCTTAAGACCTTGGAAGAGCCACCGGCCCATGCCGTCTTTATTCTGGCCACGACCGAGTCCCATAAGATACCGGCTACCATAATGTCCCGCACCCAGAGCTTCGCTTTCAAGCCGATTGGGGAGACGGATATAATCAATCATCTGCAAGCGATTGCCACTTCGGAGCAGATTGCCCTCGACGATGCGGCCGCGCGCCTAATTGCACGTACGGCCCGTGGCAGTTTCCGCGACGCCATCGGCATGCTGGATCAGATGAGGCCTGTCGGCAATGCGGCCGTGACCGCTGAGGCGGTCCGCAACCTTTTGGGCTTTAGCGATGAAGGCGGCATTGCGGCAATAAGTCAAGCCTTGGTTGAATCGGACCCGCGCGCGGCCATCCTGGCTATCGACGAGCTGGTGACTGGCGGTGCCCAACCGGCGCAGATTGCCGTTCAGCTGACTGAGCAGTGGCGGGACGTGCTGCACGCGTGTCTGAAGGCCACCGAGTCCGTATCGTCAGACACTGCCCAGCTCGCGGCTCAGGTGACGCCCGCCCGCTGCGCCGCCATAATTGATGCCCTGATGAGCGTAGTCAAGTCGCCTTGGTCACTGATGAGCCTTGAGACGGCCGTAGTGCGACTCACAGCTACCGCTGAGACCGTTCAGACTCAACCCGTTGCCCAGTTGGTCCCGGCGCCGGCCAAAACTCCGCGGGCCGCCCAACGGGCAGTCGCCGAGGATCCGGACCATATAACCGCCACCCCCGGCAATATCGAGCCAGGCCGCTGGCCTAAGGTCCTGGTGCTGCTCAAGCAGGAACACAGCTCCCTCTGTGGCCTGCTCCAGATGTACCCGACCGATTTCTCCGCTGATAAAGTCACCGTTCGTGCTCGCTTCAACTTCCACCGCGACCTCTTTAACCGGCCTCAGAACCGCCAGGCCATCGAAACTGCCGCCGCCAAGGTTTTCGGCCGGCCTATTACTGTCATGGCGGTCACTGACTTGTCGGCACTGCCGCCCAAGACGGGCCTGCAGAACGCGTCCGACGATCTGACGGCCGCGGCGTTGGAAATCCTTGGCGGAGAGGTAATAGACTGATGCCAAGCGAACGGGGAACCAGAAATAAGCCGCGCACGGCCCCGCGCCGTGAGGACTACGCGCGCACCGAGGATATGGAGCATATTGCGGGCAAAATGCCGCCGCAGAACCTGGATGCCGAAGCCAGCTTGATCGGCTCGATTCTCATCGAAAAAGAGGCCATCATCCAAGTGGCTGACATTGTTACGCCCGAAGACTTCTATGCCGAGCGCAACGCCATTATTTTTAGCGCCATCTTGGACCTTTACGAGCAGCGGCAGCCGCTTGACCTGTTGACTCTGGCCAACCGCCTGCGCGAGGTCGAAGAACTCGACAACGTCGGCGGCTCGTCGTATCTGGCTGAGCTGACCTCGGCGGTCCCGACGGCGGCCCACGTGGCACATTACGCAGCCATCGTCGCCCATAAGGCCACCCTGCGCCGCCTGATCCTGGCTGCCAGTGCCATAACCAACATCGGCTATGACGAGGACACGCCTCTGGAAGACCTGTTGGACAAGGCCGAACAGACTATCTTTGAGGTCAGCCAGAAGAACCTCAAGCAAAACTTCATACCCATTAGCTCCGTCCTGGCGGAATCTTTCGACCGTATCAATGACCTCAACTCTAATACCGGCAAGCTGCGGGGTGTTTCGAGCGGCTTCCGTGACATAGATAACATGCTGGCGGGATTCCAAAATTCTGACCTTATTATCATTGCCGCCCGTCCCTCCATGGGTAAGACTACGTTGGTCATGAACATTGCCCATCACGTGGCAGCCCGCGAGGGTATTCCGGTCGGCTTCTTCTCGCTTGAGGTCTCCAAGGAGCAGCTCATCGACCAGCTACTCGCTATCGAGAGCGGCGTGGACGCCTGGAAACTGCGCACCGGCGACCTGGACGACGAGGACTTCGTCAAAATCAATCAGGCCATGGCGGAGCTCAGTGAAGCCCCCATCTACATCGATGACTCAGCGACCACCAACGTTATGGAAATGCGTACCAAAGCCCGCCGTCTCCAGGCTGAGCATGGCTTGGGACTGGTCATCATCGACTACCTTCAACTCATCTCCGGGGGCGCGCGTACGACTGATGGCCGTCAACAGGAGGTCAGTGAGATTTCTCGTAACCTCAAAGGTCTGGCACGTGAGCTCAATGTCCCTGTCATCGCTCTGTCGCAGCTGTCCCGCGCCGTGGAGTCCCGGACGCCACCGACGCCGCAGCTCTCCGACCTGCGAGACTCCGGTTCCATCGAGCAGGACGCCGACGTCGTCGCCTTCATTTACCGCCCGTGGTACTACGATAAGGAAGCCGACGAGAATGTTACTCAAATTCTGGTGAAGAAGCACCGTAACGGTGCAATCGGCGACGTTGAACTCTACTTCAGCGCCGAGCAGCGCAAGTTCACCAATCTTGACCGGCTCCACGCTCAGTAGCGCCTGAGCGACAAGCAAGCTGAATTTTAGTATAATAGCAGTTAATATAAAACGGTTATGGTTGATAATTAACATCAGGAATACATATGCCCGTGTCCGAGAACAACAGTCGTCGAATTAGGCAAGTAGGGAAGTTCGGCGTCGTGGGCGTCGTCAACACCCTCCTGGACTTCTTTATCTTCAACCTCTGCAGTAAATTCCTGAAGCTTGCGCTGATACCCTCGAATACCATTTCGACGACCATTGCCATGATCTTCAGCTTCGTCGTCAACCGCAAGGTGGTCTTTAAGAAAGACGGCGGATCGACCGCCCGCCAAGCCGTCCAATTCTATGTTGTCACGGCCTTCGGGCTGTACGTGCTGCAAAACAGCATCATCCATCTGCTGGCTGTTACCTGGCCCGGCCCCTTGTTAGGGGTGGTTCACGTAATTCGAAGCATGGGACTACATATGTTCAGCGACGCATTTTATGTTAATAATGGGGCTAAGGCGATCGGCACGGTCGTCAGCCTGGCTTGGAATTTCATAATGTATAAAAAGGTGGTATTTCGCTAATGGGACACTCGTCAATATTTATGGAGCGCGCCTCGCGTCATGCAACGGTTTTCGGTTTGGCCGGACTGACCCTGGTGGCCACCTTCATGCGTTTCTGGAAGATTGATCTTCTGCCGCCGGGTTTGACGACGACCGAAGCCCGTCTTGGCGAATCCGTCGCGTCGCTGGTGACCCAAGGGCACCTGCCCGCTTTTGCCTCTCAAAACGGCTACTCACCACTCCTGGTGGCGCTCGAGGCGCTGCCATATAAGTTGCTCGGGGCTACGACGTGGTCGTTACGGCTGGTACCGGCTCTGATAGGAGTACTCAGCGTCATCGCCCTCTGGTATTGGGCGCGTGCCTGGTTCGGTTCCCGGGTTGCCTGGATCGCCGCTTTCCTGCTTGCGGTTTCCCCCTGGGCAATTACTATCTCCCGCAACGCCAGCGCCTCATCATTGGCTCCGCTGTTGGTGCCGCTAACTCTATGGTTGGTCACTATTGGGTATCGGCGCAACCGGTCCAGTGCCTGGGTCCTGGCCGGAGCGGTCGTCGGGCTGGATTTGCTCGCTGGTCCCTTGGGCTGGATTACCGCTGGTCTCGTGATCTTGGCCGGCATGTATTGGCTCGTCTCGCGCCGTCGTCTACCTCAGTGGTCAAAGGGCCGGCTGGCAGCCTTTGTGGTGACGGCTATTCTTGCCGGCCTATCGGGTTACCTGGCAGGGCGGCTGCCGTCCGGGGTGACCACGCTGCCGTCGCAGCTAGGCCTGCCAGCCGGCACGGACGCCGTTGGAACTACCGTGGTTTCCGCCCTGCTTATGTTCAATGTCCGAGGAGACATGAGTTTTCAACACAATCTGGGCGGTGAGCCGCTGCTTAATGTTTTCGTCGGTCTGATGTTCGTGACCGGTCTGCTGGTAGCCTTTACCCGCCTTACTGCAAACCGATACCGCCGCCTGCTGCTTATTTTTGTCGCCTTCCTTTTACCGGTAGGAATCAGTGTGGCCGGTGCGCCCGACGCCGCCCGGGCAGCTGGAGTTCTGCCTATAACCATGGTCCTGGCCGCGCTAGGAGCCACTTACTTGCTTCAGGTGTGGTATTCGACCTTCCCAATCAACTCCGCTGCCCGCGTGTCCGGCAGGTCGGCAGTCGGTTTGCTGTTGATCCTGACAGCGTTCCAGGGATACACCCAGTACTTCCACGCCTGGGCCGGTTCGGCCGAGACTTACGCGGCTTTCCATGAGGAGGCTGTCAAAGCCAGTGACTTCACCGACCAGGCCGCGGCCAAAACAAGTGATACCAAGCGCTTCCTAATTACTGGCGCCGATGAAGCCTTCGTTGTAGCTTATCTGACCAAGCCCGCGTCAGCGCGCCAGCTGTCCGTTCCGGAACTGGTTGCCCTGCCGATTACGCCGGGAGTCTACCAATTTGTCCTGACGGCTGCCGTCCGCGACAAGGTTGCCAAGGCTTTGGCGGACAAATTCCCCGGCGGCAAGCTGAAGCCGTACTACTCGGCCTTCAATGATTCTGATATTTTCTACGACTACCAGGTAACTAAGTGAAACCGATTGCTCTGAGCATCATCATACCCGCCTACATGGAGGCCGTTCGCATCGGCGATACGCTGGAGCGGCTGGCGGAATTCCTGAGTACCCGTGATTACGGTAGGGTCGAGGTGCTGGTGGTGGTCGCGGATAGTCCGGACGGCACAAAAAAACTCGCGGAGGCCAAAGCCGGACTGTTCAAGACCTTCAGGGTGATCGAACCCGGACCTAGGCTGGGGAAGGGGCGTGACGTGCGCCTGGGCATTTTTGAAGCCGCCGGCGCTTGCCGGGTTTTCATGGATGCCGATCTCGCGACCCCGCTGATTCATCTTGACGAAGTGGTACGCCTGGCCGGAGAAGGCGTTGCGGTAGGTATAGCTGTGCGCAATTTGAGCTCAATTCATGCCAAACTGACTCGTCTGCTCATCTCGGTCGTAGGCAATGTTTTAGCTCAGATAATATTGCTCCCCGGCATTAAGGACACCCAATGTGGGTTTAAATTTTTTGATGCTAAGGCAGCCGAGGAGATTTTTGGTCGCATGACAATCCTTGGTTGGGGTTTTGACCTTGAGATCCTCGCCATTGCCCGCAAGAAGGGATATAAAATCGCAATTATCAAAGCTCCCGATTGGAGCGACCCCAAATCCGACGATGAGGGATTTGTCGGAGACTCGGCTACAGGCGCTTCACTTAAAGTTTTTCGAGACATGCTTAAGGTACGTTGGAATCTAATTCGCGGCCGTTACAACCGCCGCACTTATATTCACCGCGCCGTCAGCTAATAGAGTTTGTAGACGTAAATCGAATTGCCAACCTTGGCAATAGGCTCCATGGCCCGCAGATTGGCATACCCCAGCGTCCCGGTAAGGCCGGAATAATAACGATCGTTCTGGAGGTAGGTTTCGGACACGGCGATGTACTGGCCGGTATAGGTTCCATAGGTCGAGTGCCACTCCTCATAAACGCTCCGCGAGCAATCGTAGCCCGAGCCGTTGCGAATGAGTAGCCCTTTGGCATCATAGGTCCGGTCGCAGAAATAGTATTGAGGAATGGCACCTCCGAAGTAATCGACGGCGATGTGACGGATTTCCGGGTGCTCCTCGACGTAAGTTTTGAGACGGAGCAGATCCTGGCCCCAGTCCACGCTTGAGTCGCTGAAATAGCGTCCCGCACCACTGCCGCCACCAGCCAGTTCGTTGAAGTAGGACGTGAACGACGGGTACGCCAGGATCGTGCTTAAGCCGTACCACGGTAGCAGGAGGGCCAAGGCCACCGCCGTCGGAACCTGCCACCGTACGCGGCGTGATAGCCGTCTGGCAAGCTTCACCGTTCCTATGGCCACGAGGATGAAAAGCGGTATGTAGATAGGCAGTATATGCCTTATTCCAAGATTGAGATTGCCGGCAATTGAAGCGGCGAAGTAGAAGATTGCAAAAGACCCGAGCGTCCATTCCATACTATGGTGCCGCAGCGAGCTGGCCAGGGCTGCTACGAATGCTCGCGGTCGGGCCCGCTTGAGAGCCAGATATCCGCCCGCTAGGCTCAGGATTCCGAGTATTAGGAAAGCGATCTGGGTTTTCATTACAAAGAGCTCAGGGAAGTAAAAGCGGTAGCTTTGGTTGCTTATTTGGCCATTGAAGTATGTGGTATTACCGCCAGCAACCCGCCCAAAGACCATGCGAATACCCAAAATGTACTGGACGAGCGGTTTGAAGGCAGGAATATCGTTTATGCTAGTCAGAGCATTAACTAGGCCTGTGTCGATCGGCTCCACCATAGTTCCGCGAATCAGGCGATCCTGCACCTGTTGGGGCATGCCGGCAGTTTGGGGTGTATAGGCCACCCAGACCATAGCGACGCTTAGAAATGATGCCAGGATGAGACCGCCGGTCAAGACTTTGAGGCTGCTGGCATGTTCACGCTCCCGCCACCGTAGCGCCACCATACCCAAGCTAACGGCGCCCAAGAACGGGAATAACAGTACGGCCGAGAACTTAGCCAGCTGTGCTACGGCTAGTGCTAGTGCCAGAAGAAACAAATTGGAGCGGCCCGGGTGCTCGGCGTACCGGACATAGGCGACGAGAGCTAGGAAGATAAAGACGCTGGCACCCAGGTCGGTAGTCACATAATGGGAATGGGCAAGCAGGTTCGGCGACAAGGTGTAGAAAAACAGCGATAGCAGCGCCACTGCCCTGCCCCAGCGGCGATAACAGAAGCGGTACAGCACAATGCCAAAAGCGGTGGCCAATAGAAGGATGGGCAGCCGGGCCCAGAAGAGGACCTGATCGGCGTCGTTGCCCATGTGGTAGAGGAACGTCCAGCCGGTTTCCCACTGGCCGTTGACGTCGGTAGTCCAAGCGGCGTTCTCGATTGGGAATTTTAGATCCATGAACTGGAGTGGGAGTCCGGCCAGGTCCTTGATCAGGGGAGGGTGTTCCGGGTTCAGCCGGTAATCGCCGTAGTGCAGGTAGGAGTAGGCAGCCGCAACGTGAGGGACCTCGTCCACAATGGCCGAATCGCCGACCATGGCCCCTAAGCTCAAGCCGAACATCGCGGCCAGTAAGGCCCCGGCAAGCAGTATATGCCACTCTCTGGCAAAATCACGGGCGGGCATTATGATACGATGGTATAAAGACTTCGTCATGAGGCTCCTTAGGCTTACCTATTATACTAGCATAAGCGTTATTTTGTGCCTGGCCGGAGTTTTAGACTTTAATAAGGAGATTTAATATGAGTATGCTTGATAAAGGTAAAGCTCTGCTAGAGCTTAAGAAGATCCAGTCGGTCCTAGCCAAGGAAATCATCGAAGTCGAGGCTGGCAACGGCGCAGTCAAGGTCAAGATCAACGGCGAGCAGAAGATTCAGAAAATAACCTTGGACCCCGAGCTGACCGAGGAGGTCGAGCTGGCCAAACTCGAAAAGTGGATCGAAAGCGCCGTAACCCAGGCCATCACCCGCAGCCAGCAGCTGGCAGCCGAGAAGATGCGCAGCATGGCGGGCGGCCTTGGCATCC
Organism: Candidatus Saccharimonadia bacterium; assembly: GCA_038244585.1. GTDB lineage: Bacteria > Patescibacteriota > Saccharimonadia > UBA4664 > UBA4664 > UBA4664. Next base: position 59,013 of record JBBRTI010000002.1, read on the forward strand.
CCGGCCTATAATACTGTCATTAATCTGAGGCCGGAATGAGAATCGTTCCCAAAGCAGTCGAAGATACCATTGATGCTCTGAGCAAGCTGCCTGGTGTCGGTCCGCGCACGGCGGAACGGTTGACCTTTCACCTGCTTAAATCCGACCCGTCTAAGGCCGACGCCATCAGCTCGGCGCTGTCGGCGCTGCATGCCAACGTGCGCTCGTGCGTGCAGTGTTATAACTTTTCCGAGGGTGAGATGTGCGGCATTTGCCAATCAGGCGACCGCCAGTCGGGCATAATCGCCGTGGTCGAAGAGCCGTTTGATGTGGTGGCGGTTGAGAAAACAGGGCAGTACCAGGGGTTGTATCATGTACTCGGCGGCGTTATTTCGCCGATGGACGGCGTGGGTCCCGACAGCCTGCAGATAGCCAGCCTCCTGCGGCGAATAGAGGCCGGCGGCATCGACGAAGTGATCCTGGCTACCAACCCGTCGCTGGAAGGCGAATCCACCGCCATGTACATCCGGCAGCGCCTGGCCTCGACCGGGGTCAACCTGACGCGTCTGGCCCGCGGCCTGCCGGTCGGCGGCGATCTTGAGTATGCCGACCAGGTCACGCTGGGCCGTGCCTTGCAAGGCCGACAGCCGTTTTAAGTCGTTTAGCTCCAAACCTACCAATAACTTGTGCCCACAGGTACAATAAGGCACAATGACTACCAATTTATCAGATGTAACAATCCAGATAGACCGCCTGAAAGAGCTCGTTGACGGTAGCACTACTATTTTGGTGCTTCAGCCCGACAGCCCTGACGGCGACAGTATGTGGACCGCCCTAGGGCTGGAAGAGATTTTATCCGACCTGGGTAAGCAGGTGGTGATGTACAGCTACAAGGAAGCCGAGCCTTATTTGCGCGTCTACGAAGGCTGGGACCGGGTAGGCCAGGATTTCCCACGCGCCTTTGATTTTACAATCCTGGTTGATACGGGCTCACCCTCGCTGATTAAATCGACGCTCGAGCACCACCAGGCCAAATTACTGACTAAGCCTGTTGTTATAATTGACCATCATGCATCACGCCAGCCATTCGGCTTTGATACTATCGACATCGTCTTTGAAGCGGTTGCCACGGCAGAACAGGTGACAGCCATCGCTCTGGAGGCAGGCTGGGACATAAATGAGCCGGCCGCCTACAAATTGACGGCGGCCATCCTGAGTGACTCGCTTAACTTGACGACCAGCGGTACCACCTCGCAAACGGTGCAGATGGTGGCCGAACTCACCAAACGCGGAGCCAATTTGGGCGAAATCAACCGTATCCGCCGCGAGTCCTCGGCGCTGACGTCGGAGCAGGTCCATCTCAAGGGGCAATTGCTGAGTTCCGTTGAATACCTTTGCAACGGCCGTCTGGCGGTTGCGCAGATTCCTCCACTTGTCGTCGCCGGTAATACCGAGAAGTTCGAGCCGTACAATATGATCATCAGCGAGATGCAGTGGACCCAGGACGTGGAGCTGGTGGCCGTTTTCAAGGACTATGGTACCAAAATCAACGTGCCCATGCGCTCGGTCTACGGACTCGCCGGCCCGATGGCCGAAAAGATGGGCGGCGGCGGCCACCCGAACGCCGGTGCTTACCGCTGCGACACTGTCGACTACGAGGCCGAAAAGCTCAAGCTGGTCGAGGCCTTCCTGGCTTATAAACAAGAGACGACAAATGCGATTTCATAACACTCTGACTAGAACCACAACGGACTTCACTCCGCAAACGCCCGGCAGTGTCAGCTTGTATACCTGCGGCCCGACGGTGTACGACTTCGCCCACATCGGCAACCTACGGGCATTCATCTTTGATGATATGCTGCGCCGAACGCTGGCGAGCGAATTCAAAGTCAAACACGTCATGAATATCACCGACGTTGGCCATCTGGTCGGTGACGATGACGATTCCGGCGAAGATAAGTTTGAAAAAGGCGCCGCTCGTGAGGGTTTGTCCGTCTGGGACGTCGCCGCTCGCTATACGGAAGCCTTCAAACGCGACGCCGCCTCGATGAATATCCTGCCGCCCAACGGCTACCAGGATACTGAGGCCGGTGACACCTATGCCCGGGCGACCAAGTTTATTGACACCCAAATTGAGATAGTCCAGCTTTTACTCGATCGCGGCCACGCCTACCGGACCGAGCAGGCCATATACTTCGATGTCACGAGCCTGCCGTCCTACGGCGAGCTAAGCGGCCAGAAACTGGCTGATAAGGCTGTAGCGGTTCGTACGGAGGTTATAACGGACCCTGACAAGCGTCATCCCTTCGATTTCTCCGTCTGGTTCTTTACGGTCGGCCATTACGCCGACCACACCATGCACTGGCCAAGCCCCTGGGGCGAGGGTTTTCCGGGCTGGCACCTAGAGTGCTCGGCCATCATCCACGCGACTCTCGGCGACCCGATCGACATTCACACCGGCGGCGTCGACCACATCGGCACCCACCACGCCAACGAAATGGCGCAGACGGAAGCCGCCTTTGGCCACGCTTTGTCGCAGCGTTGGATGCACAACGAGTTTATCCTGGTCGACGGCACCAAGATGAGCAAATCAAAAGGTAATTATTACACCCTGGCCGACCTGACCGCCAAAGGCTTCCACCCCTTAAGCTACCGCTTGTTGTGCCTGCAGGCCCACTACCGTTCCGAGCTTAACTTCACTCTGGAGTCGTTGGAGTCGGCGCAAAAGACGCTCATCAACCTCTACGGTTGGGCCGATCTGCGGCATCAGACCAACCTGAGCGAGTTCCAATTGCAACCAGGTGACACCGAGGCCTTCCTTGGCCGGGTCAAAGCCGCTTTGGGCGACGATCTGGCGACGCCGGTTGCCTTGGCCGAGGTCTTCAAGCAGACCTTGGTGCTGACGCCCGGCATGCGCTACGACGACGAAGACGCCGAGCAGATTCTGACCGGCCTGGACGATCTGCTGGGCCTCCAGCTAAACGGCCGGCCCGACATCGATGAGGCCGCCAAGGCTATCATCGCCGAACGCCAAACGGCCCGGCAGGCCCGCGACTGGGCCCGCGCCGACGTGCTGCGCACCAAACTGCAGAAGCAGGGCCTGGACGTCGACGATACCCCCAACGGCCCCCGCTGGCGCCGCATTACTTTAATTTAGGACTATTTTGTGAAAGATTTTACCAAAGTCATCAGTTATAGCTGGTCGCTCAAGCGTTATTACCTGAGTATCGCAGCTTTTGTTGTGGTCTTGTCGTTGTTGACGCAGGCAAATCCGTTTCTAATCAAGTTCATCGTCGATGGGTTGCAAAGAGTAAATACGCCCTCAGCACCAGGGACGGGCTATTTTGTCGGCCTGATTGCCGCCATTTTGGTAATCGGACTTATAATGGCCGTGTTATCGAACATCCAAGGCTATATCGGGGACCGGCTGGGCGCCCGTCTTAGCACTTTCCTCTCGCAGCGATATTACGACCATATTCTTTCGTTGCCGCTGGAATACTATGACAATGAAGTAGCCGGTCGCATAACTAGCCGGCTTGAGCGTAGTATTGTGACTGTCAGCCAGCTGATGAACAATTTCGCCAACAATTTTATCGGTATGATTTTGAGCGTGCTGATTTCACTGGCTATTATCGCGTATTACGCTTGGCCGGTGGCTCTGCTTATTATCGTTCTGATTCCGCTATATCTGTGGCTGACGTCGTTATCCAGCAAACAGTGGCAGCAGCACCAGGATGTCATCAACAAGGATACCGACACGAACAACGGCCGCTTCATTGAAGCCATCGGTCAGATCCGCGTCGTCAAAAGTTTCGTGCAGGAACTGGCTGAAAGTCGATTTTTTGCCGACAGGCGCCAGGCAATAGAACGTGAAACCCGTGTCCAGTCGTTCGGTTGGCACATTTACGATATCATCAGGCAGGCCAGCTTGGCGGTAATCATGATGGGTGTCTACGGCTACATCACCTGGCAGGCTGCGATTGGTCGCCTGAGCATCGGCGAGTTCGTCTTACTACTTCAACTGATAGTGGCGGCGCAGTGGCCATTGTATAGCGCCTCGTTCGTTATTGGGGCGCTCCAACGGGCTCAGGCCGGCTCCAAGGACTTCTTTGACGTTATGGAGACCAAGCCCAGTATCATCGACGTTCCGGAGGCCACCGATCTAAGGGTTACAGAAGGCCGCGTGAGCTTCGACGGCATCAAATTTAATTACACCGACGGCAACACGGTGATGGACGGGGTCAGCTTTGACATCGAACCCGGGACCAAAGTCGCCCTAGTGGGTGAGAGCGGGGAAGGCAAAACCACCATAACCAACCTTTTGCTGCGGTTTTACGCTCTGTCTGGCGGCCGTATCGCCATTGACGGTCAGGATATAGCCCACGTCACCCAAGCCTCGTTACGCCGCCAGATTGGTGTCGTCTTTCAAGAGCCGAACCTATTCTCGGGTACTATTCGCGACAACATCGCCTACGGTACGGCAGAGGCCAGCGATGATGCGGTCCGCATCGCCGCCCGGGCAGCCAACGCGGACGGCTTTATAGTCAAACTTCCCAAAGGCTATGACAGCGAAATAGGCGAGCGTGGAGTAAAGTTATCCGGCGGCCAGAAACAGCGTATCGCCATTGCCCGCGCCATTCTAAAAGACCCGCCCATATTGATCTTGGACGAGGCCACCAGTTCGCTCGATTCGCGCAGCGAACATGAAGTCCAGCTGGCTTTGGCGAGCCTGATGAAAGGCCGCACTACGCTCATTATTGCTCACCGCCTGTCGACCATCGCCTCGGTCGACAAGATCGTCGGTATCAGCGGGGGCAAAATCGCCGAAGAGGGCTCACCGCACGAGCTGGCTCTGGGTGAGGGCATTTACGCCGAGCTTCTGGCTCTCCAGCAGCCCACGGCGGCCAACAAGGCTAAACTTAAACGCTACGAACTAGCTCGATAATAACGAAATTAGACTGTGTGGACGGTCTTAGGCTTTATTGCTGATGGGGCTATGGGCGGGTAGCTTACCAATCCGGTGCAAATAGATATCCTTGACCAGAATTTGCAAACTGGCCGTAACTGGTATGGCAATAAGAGCGCCTAGGATACCCCCGATAGCCGTGCCAAGTAATACTGATATGAAGACGAGCAGTGGTGAGATGGAGACGGTCTTGTTAAAGATAACCGGCTGGATGACATTGTTCTCAATCTGCTGATAGATAGTGAAGAAGACAGCCATGATAATGGCGTCGCTGACTGAGGTGAAGAGGGTCACAAGTACGACAATAACCGCGCCGATAGTAGCACCAATCAGCGGCATGATACTGAGGATACCGACTATCAGACCCATCGGCACGGCAAACGGCACGCCCAGAATCATCAGCATGATGGTCGTCGTCAGGCCGGCCAGCAGCGCTGCCACCAGTTTCCCCACAACATAACCGCCGACTACCCGGTACATCTCACCGGCCAACCGCTGGCCGCGCTCGCGACGCAGCTTGTTGGTTTGGGTACGCCAGAACAGACCAATCCACGCCGGGCCTTCCATTAGCATAAAGAAGGTCAGGCCGAAAATAGTCAAAGAAGCGATGATGCTTGTAAACACGCCGCCAAGTACTCCGACGAACGTACCGCCGGCGTTGGACAGTCCATTAAGAAAATCTGACTGGCTGGCCTTGACCCGGTCAACCAGATCGTAGCGCTGGATGATGTCGCCGGTGAACGTCCCCTGCCGGGTGACCTCGTTGGTGTAACGGGGCAGATCGTTAACTAACTGCTCGGTCTGAGAGATCAGCGGGGGTACCAGGAGCACAGCCAGAGCCGTGACTGCACCGGTTAAAACCAGGAATACTACCAAAGTAGCTCCCAACCGGTTGCGCCTCGGCATCACCTTTTGGGACCAGACCACAGCCGGGTTAAGCGCCAGCGCTAAAGCAAAGGCGGTAATGAGCCAAACCAGGATGGTCCGCGTCAGATAAGCGAAATAAAGGAGCCCGATAAAGGCGAATGTTACGGCCAGGACTTTGATGATGCTTCGCGTAGATATGTTCATAAAGCGGTTATACCATTTAATTGATAATCGTTCAACATTAAGCGCTATGTGAAGCGGTTTGTCGCTTCCTCCATGTTAAGCTAAAATACGCATAGTAAAAACAATATTATAGTGGGGCGTAGCCAAGTGGTAAGGCAACGGCTTTTGGTGCCGTGTATCGTAGGTTCGAATCCTACCGCCCCAGCCA
>JBBRTI010000003.1:0-59835 GCA_038244585.1 Candidatus Saccharimonadia bacterium
AACTGCTCGACGCCGTTGGCACTGGCCGTGTCGGTGGCAAGAGCCGTCAGCGGGTGTCCCGAGTTACTCGGCGGGGTGCCGACCATTGTGACCGCGTAACCGTATGAAGTGTAGTTAAGGACGCTGAAGGTGGCGGTCGCTGTTGTGGCAACTGTCGTGGAGAGGACTCCAAGGTTAATTGAGGCGGTATTGACAGTAAAGCTCAAGCGCGGGTCGCTGGTGGTATCGTAACCGCTGTTAGTCTGGAAGCTGGTCGAGCCGGCGTTGCCGACGCCGGTGTCACCGAGCGTCGAACCACCTGACTTATAGCTGGTTGAGATACCTTGGGAATCCCCGCCCGGCCCAATATAACTCTCGTTGATACTGAAGTTGGTGGAGCGAAATGACGGATCACCGGGCGTCACCGCCATGGCCGTAGCCGGCCAGGCCATCAGGGCCGCCAGAGCGTAAATTCCTCTGATTCGCAGTCGTCTCATGATATCTATCATGCCTTATACCGTCGATATTTTCAAACCGCTTAGGCTAATTAAACATATGGGGTTTGGTTTTATATAGCATAAGCGCTATATTTAATGCTAAGAGATTATATATAAATGCCTCCTATTTCCCCCACCCCGCCACAACCTGAACCAAAGCCTACTCCGACCAACAGGTCCTGGTCGCGTATGATGGCGCGGGCCAATAGTGTCTCTAGCGTCATCGCGCTGCTGGCATTTATATTGCTTGTGGGGAGTATCGCGGGATACTTCTACGCTCAGAGCACCAAGAAGGCTACCGAGCCCGCCAAAACTCAGGTGCAGACCCTAAGCCAGGACGACATCAAGAAGCTCACCGATGTCAGCACCAGCCTGGGCAATTCCAATCAGACGCTGAACATCGGTGCCAATGCCCTGTTCCGCGGCAAACTGGACGTGACCGGCGATTTTAGTGTCGGCGGACGCTTCAACGCCAACGGGCCGGTTACGCTAAGCGAACTCAATATCAGCGGCACCACGGCCCTGACTGGGCTCAGCGTAGGATCCAACCTGACAGTATCCGGCCTCACAACGCTGCAAAAAGGCCTTACGGTAGGCCAACTGCTGAGCGTCAACGGCGGCCTCAACGTCAGTGGCACGGCCAGCGTCAACGCGCTAAACGCGCAATCCATTTCCACCCAAACCATTTCCATTGCCGGCCCGCTGACCATCGGACACCTGCGCACTCAAGGCCCCACACCTGGCATTTCAGCCGGCAGTGCCATTGGCGGCGGCGGAACGGTGAGCATCAGCGGCAATGACACCGCCGGTACAGTCAACATCAACACCGGCAGCGGAACCACCGGCGGTCTCCTGGCTTCAATCGCCTTCCGTGCCGGTTTTACAGGCGGCGTCCATGTACTGCTGTCGCCCTTGACCGGACCAAGCGCTTCAACCCCGGTTTACGTCACCCGCACTGCCTCCGGTTTCACTATTCGCACCGACTCGCCTCCCCCAGCCGGCAGCGTTATGGCGTATGATTACTTCATCACTCAGTAAAACGACCTGCTACCAACCATGCAAATACGCCGCGGCTTAACTACAAACCTCACCTATTGGCGACGCCAACTGCTATCGCCACGTGGCGTTTACGTTTTGACCTTTTTAGGTATTGGATTAGTTGTGGCCAGTACCACTATATTGCCGTTCCAGTGGGCCAGACACGAGGCCAGGTCCCAGGACGCACAATTCCAAGCCGCCCTGCAAGTGGCCCAAGGTGCCGATGCCATCATGTCCAAAGACAGCGGCCTACGCAAGATTGCCTTGCAACAGATAGGTCCGACCAATACGTTCGCCGCCAACTCTTGGGAAGCCGCCGATAACTTCAATTCTCAATCTCCGGGACGGCCCCTGGATATCTGGCCGCCGCTTTTGCCACCATCGTCCTACCCGTCGCGCTACGTGGCGGCGATAAATAAGGCCAGCCGCGATAGCGAGCCAGCGCGCGTGGCAACAGCTGCTGTCTTCCTTGCTACTAAACGCTTCCTGCTGCACGACGCCAACGTCACCCGCGCCCTGGTAAACATACTGTCGTACAACCCCCAGACTGATTTTGGAGGCAGCACCACCACTGCCGATCGCGCCAACCGCCTGCAACGGGCCAAAGACGGCCTTAGCAAAACCCACGCCAATCTAGCCGATATCAACGCCGGCGACGACCCTAGTCTGGCCGACGTATCCCTGGCAATACAACACCTGCAAACAGCGCGCGACAATTTTGCTGCCGGCGGTTCATTAGCTGAATGGTCCGACCAAGTAGACCTACAGCAAACAACCATCTTGGGCAACCGCATCCGCTTCTGGAGCGAGCGCGCCGGCGCACTGGACGAGCGCCTCATTGCCGTCATCAACCAGTTGACCACAGCCCACGCTTCCTGGCTTCATCTCACCGGAGGATTGTAATTCTACTGGGCCCAGAAGTAGTTCTGCTCTTTGCCGGTTTTGGGATCGAACCAAGCGCCGTGACGCAACAGCAAATCAGTTGTCGGCGCATAGATAAAGGCGTTGGTCTGGAATGTGGGTGCTGACGCGCTGGCCGCTTGGCTCACTCGGAAGTACATCCAGTAGGCGCCGGCGCCATCGGAGTCATAATATTCGCTCAATCCGTTGGCCGGTTGCCCGCTGATACGGCAGCCAGAGTTAGCCAAACAATCGGTATTGGTACTGATGGTTTCCCACGATGAAGTGGTGAGGTGGAACACCTCCAGCTTGATATTAGCCGTGGCGGCGCTAACCGTTGATCCGCCGGTCCACTGCACGTTGGCCGGCGTCGTGTTGTCAGTCTGCTTAATGTTAAACAAATAGTAAGGCTGCTCGTTGGCATTGCCGTAAAGCGTATCGTAGAAGCCATCGTTACTTTGGACGCCGCAGTAACCCATATCGTTAGCCACCGAGCTACAGTCGGCCGTGGAGTTGCGCGGAGCCAGGCCAAAGTCTAGGTGATATCTAGCGGCGTTGATGCGAGCATTACGCGGTCCGGCCGGAGTGGTTTCAATAGCGCTGGGTTTTACCGAAGGAATCTTGAGTTTAGCAATTTTTAAATCCAGGTTACTGGCGTCATAATAACTAACCCATGGCATACCGGAATAATCAAAGGCGATGGTAGTATATTGGCCTACCGTACCACCTGTATTGATGCTGCCGCAGTTCCAAGCGGTGGAAGTACAGTTACCGCCGCTGGTCACAAAATGGGCCACCCGCAAGTCGCCTGCACTGGAGTCGTAGTAGCTGATCCACGGGTTGCCGGTGGCATCAAAGGCAATCGACGAATATTGCCCGTCGGAGGCCGAGTTATCAACCTGCGTACACTGCCAAGCCGCGCTCAAGCTGCAGTTGCCGCCCGTTCCAACGTATTTGGCTACGTCCAGAGCAGTGTTGGTGCCGTCGTAATAGGTAATCCAAGGCTTGCCATTGGTATCCATACTCATGGAGGTTGACGACGCGCCGGCCGCGTCCACCGAGGTACATTGCCACAAGCTGGAGGTACAGCCGCTACCGCCTGCACCCACATATTGAGCTACGCGCAGTTGACCGTTTGCGCTGTCATAATAACTGATCCAGGGCGTACCGCTACTATCAAAACTCAGGTTAGAAAATTGGCCGGCGGTGACCGTGGCATCAACCGTGGTACAGGTCCAGGCAGTAGAGAGCCCGCAACCAGTGCCGTTGAGGCCAACGTACTGGGCCATTCGCAACCGGAAGTTGGTGTTATCATAATAGGCTATCCACGGTACATCAGATTTACTGAAGGCAATTGACGTGTATTGTCCTGTCGAACCATTATCGATGGCAGAACAGTTCCACAGTGCCGTACCGCCCGTGCTCAAGCAGGAACCACTGGCCGATACTTCTTGCGCCACACGCAACGTTCCCGCCGTGTTATCACGGAATGCCACCCACGGGGTGCCATCGCCCGCGAAGGCCAAGGAGCTATGCTGGCCCTTGGTATTGGTAGTTTCCATAGCTGCACACGTCCACTGGGTATTGGCACAACCTGTGCCTCCGCTGCCCGAATATTTCGCATATCTGAGTGCCGAGTTTGTTGAATCGTAATAGCTAAGCCACGGTCGGCCGGCCGGGTCAAAGGCAAAACTGTTATAGGTACCGACGCTATTAGTACTTTGGATAGCCTCACAGCCCCAAGTCGCATCGCCGTCGCAGGTAGGAAAACTAGGGTTGGTGTCTTTTGAAAACCGTAGGTTGGGAGACGCGTCCATTGTGAGAGTAGGATAAGCTGCCACCGTCGTTGGCCCCCGCCACACACCCTTATCATTGCGGTCTGAGGTCGATGAAGCCAACATGAACCGATAGGTGGCTCCCGCCGTAGCCTGAGTAGTATCCAGCGTAAATGCCACTTCAGTACACTGCCCGACCAGGTTGCCGGCCGGCAAAATAGAAGTAGTGCCGGTGGTGGAGTTGGTCTGCGCCTGTGACCCGGTACCCCAGACCCCGTTGGTCCATTGCGCGCCGGCCGTGAGACAGTCGGCGTCGTTTTGGTTAGTGGTATCATTGACGGCCGTCATATCCGCCTGGGACTTAGTGATACCGGCCGGGCTGACACCCGCGATTCCCGCGGCCGGCAGGATTTCCCCGCCGCCAGTGACCTGCGCTGTCCTGAGGGATGTGTTAGTGGGGTCATAATAAGCCGCCCACAAGTTCCCGTCAGGTGCTGTCGCCACACTGGTAAACTGGCCAGTGCTGGTGCCAGTGTTATCCACCGCGCTACAGTTCCAGGCCGCGCTAGTACAGTTACCTCCTGAGCCAACCAGGCGCGCAATCCTTAATGAAGTATTGGTTGTGTCGGTGTATGACACCGCAATCTGACCGGAGGCATCCGCCGCAAGCGAAGTGTACCGACCAGTATCAGTGCCGGTGTTGTCCACCTGCCCGCAGGTCCAGCCCGACCCCGTACAGGCAGTGCCGAAGCCACCACCGTTGGTCGCCACCCTCAGGGCACTGCTGGTAGCGTCATAATAACTAACCCAAGCATTACCTGTGGGGCCAAATAACAGACTGGGGTACGAGCCCGTATCAGTGCCGGTATTGTCCACAGAGGTGCAAGTGAACGCCACAGAACCGGTTGCGCCACAACCAGTGCCGTTGGAACCGCCGACGAAGTTAGCGACATTCAGCTCCGTAGAGGCTTTGTCGTAATAGGCAATCCACGGCTTGCCGGCATGGTCAAAGGCGATACTGGAATAATCAATGCCGGTCGCATTACCTTCATCGAGCACGGCGCAGTTAAAGGTAGCCGTTGCGCCACATCCGGTACCACCGGAAGCCACATAGGTGGCATATTTATTGCCTTTGAGGGTACCGTTATCATATGAATACGACACCCAGGCGTTACCGGTCTGGTCAAAAGCAATTGAGCTGAACGAGCCGGTGGTATTGGCCGTGTTGTCGACCGTCAGACAGTCCCAGGTAGTGGAGCCTCCCGTGCCGCAACCCGTACCGGCGGTGGTGGTATCAGTATGATAATGAGCCACCTTAAGGTCGGTGTTAGTAGCATCGTAATAACTCACCCACGGGGTGCCGGCACCATCAAAACCCAGAGAAGTATGCTGGCCCAAGTTGGTAGCGGTGTTTTTATCGATAACTGTGCATTGCCAGGCGCTGGAGCCGCTAGTACCGCAACCCGTGCCGCCATACCCAACGTATTTACCCACCACCAGGCTCTGACCGGTGGCATCATAATAGCTCACCCAAGGACGACCCGAGAGATCAAAGGCCATGGACGCATATTGACCGGTATCGGTACCCGCTGTATTATCTACCACCCCGCAATTGTATTTGGTATCGGTACAGTTGCCGGCCGCGGTATCAGGCAGGGCATGGCCATCAACTTTATGGAAATAGCCGTCACCACGATCATAAAACAGCCCCAGACTGCCGGATAACGGGTCCACCCCCGTATTGCGAATATGAAACCGCACCGTCAGCCTCTCGCCCTGCCTAACGTTTGTTATGGGTGTGCTGCCAACGGCTTGGACCGAATCTCCGTCTGCGGTGTTCCCTACTACAGGCACTTGGTCATCGTTCTGCCAAATGTAGCCGTCCTGATTGAGTTTGGGAGGCCCTGGAACAGGCACATTCTGCCAGTAGGCGAAGGAAAATGGACCGCCCGTGGAGGCCGAAATGTTGGTACTACTGACTGAGGCGCCACCATCACTGTCGCTCCAGGTTAAGGTGCCCGTGCTGCTCATTACAACATGTTTAGCGTAGAGCTTGTTGCCGGAGTCGGTAAACATGAGCATCACACGGTTGAGGTGGAATGGGTCTTTGCGACTTTTGTAATAGCGGGTGGTGGTGGTAGGTAGCGGGGTTGGGGTAAAGTCGGTTGCTTTGGTGAAGGTCCCGGCGTTACCAGTAAAGTAGTCGATGGCCTGAGAATTTGAGTCGGCGTACATTACGATACTTCTGGTTGTGGCCCCGTTTATCATCCAGTTGGCCGTCACTAGTTTATTGCCTTGAGTCGGGCCTTCACAGGAAGTATCAGCGTTCTGGGTACCCGTCCAAGTACTCCCCGACCAATAACCTAGAGACAAGTCGGAACTACCGGCTTCGATGGCACCAAACACGATTTCATTGGTCTGAGGATTGGCTGACATGTCTAAACTGGTGCCAGAGTCCGAAACGGTAGGTACGTTGGCTGTAGCCTGCCAGGTACAACTCGCCCCGCCGCCGGTACACCGTTTGTACTGAATGTGGTTGGTGCCCGTTCCGTTCAGTCCCCAGGCAATCATCAAGTTGCCACTCACCGACTCAAATGCCAGGTCGAAGGCTTCCACATCCTGATATGTTGTTGAGGATACGGTATCAAGCGTAGTTGTGAGGGCTGCGCTAGGCTCATTGCCCCAGCTGGTTCCATTCCAGGTCATAGCCGACAAGTCGCGGTTTGAGTCTCCCCAAATAGCGGCCAGAGTATTTGTATTGGGATCTGATTGCATTTCCACCCAGTCAACCGAGCCGGAGGTGCGCGCGGGACTAATGTTGGTAGCCGAGCTCCAATTGCCACCGCCACAGCCTTTCGTACCAGATTTGGTGCGGGTTGCCAACTCATTGGAGCCGGTGCTGCCCGTGGCATACAGCACGACGACATTGCCGCTTATTTTCTCATATTCCAATTCGAACGGACGAATGTTGGTTTGGTTGGTGGTAGTGGCCGTCCACTCGTTGCTCCAACTTGTACCGTCATAGCACATAGCCTGGAGCGTAGATGGAGATATTTTGTAGACCGCAATAGCCTCAGTCATAATGGGTGAGGTCTTCATCACGAAGCTGGTGGCGACAGCATTTGAAGCAGTAGTCTGTTCCGTGTCGAAACTATCGGTGCTTTCGGAGTAGTTTTTAAACCGTGGCGTGGTATTACCGGAGAGGGCGTAAATAGTTAGGCCGTCCCCTATCGCGATGGACGCGTTGGCGGCGGGCGGAGTTAGCAGGAATGAGAACAGGGATAGAAAAAACGTCAGAGCAAACACCGCTACGGCTACTACGTTCATGCGCCGGGTTCGCTCAATTTTATTCTTACGATTCGCCCGATTGCGGTGCTTAAGAATGGACATGTTGTGGGTAATTGTATGTATCAGAACATTTATGGGGCCGCCAAATTGTGCTCGAAGGTAGTTAATCGGCCGCAATAATACCGACAATAGATGCTGAGCTGGAGTCAGCGGCGCATTAAAACTAGCCGGCTGCACGCGTGCTGTCGGACGCTGGGAGCGAGTTGGGCGACGGAACCCGTCTACGCTCATGCTGAAACGCTGCTAAATACCACTCTCATCATGATTGAGTATATCATTTACGCTTATGCTAGCCCAGACCAGAACGGCAGTTTTAGAAGCTAGCACGGTAATCAAAGCGGATCTCACCGGCCAGGGCACTGTTGCTCGTGGACGATGAATTCAGACGTACCCGGAAGGTAGCGACTTCGTTAGCCGCAAAACCGCAAGCAGTTATAGTTCCTGAGAGCGGGTTTTCCGACCAACCCCCGGTGTTTGAAGTAATAGTGGTCGTAGTGCCGCACTGCGTGCCGTTGGCGCGGAATAATGCCAGTTGGACGCTATCGTTAACGGTCGAACGGAAGCCCCACATATTGACGGTGGTATCGGAGGCAAAAGCGTTGAAGTCGCTGGGGATGATGTAGTGGACATAGACGTCATAGGTCTGGTTGCTCGTATTGATGGAGTTCCACTTGTAATAGTTGTGGACGTCGCCAGCGGTAGGACAGAATGCCACGGTGGTCGTGATGGTCAGGCTGGCCAAGTTGGAAGCGGCGCAGAAATCAGAGGTCATAGTTCCGGTAGTGCCTGTCGCGGCGCTGGCACTCATGGTAGCGCCGGGGTATTCCGGCGATAAGTTAATGCGGCGCGTGGGGCGGGCCGTACCGTTGTAAGTAACGGCTTTAGTTGTGGCATCAAATGATGAGTTGTTGGTGGAGTCACCAATTTGGACCAGGTTGGCGAGTTCCACCGTGCCCGTAACATACAACGCCGAGTTAGCCAGGGTACCGTTGCCGAGCGTCGGTGAGCCGCTGCCTAATCGGACTTTGAACTGGCTAGAATCAATCGTCATGACACCGTTGCCTAACGTCGCGATGCCGGTGGATGTCATGTTGCCGTTGGTCTGGACGCTGAAGACAGTCGAAGATGATGCTTGTAGGTTGACTAGCGTGGTGCCGGCCGTCTTGTTGATAAACAGTGAGGTATTGGTCGACGTATCGCCTTGGGCGGTGCCAGGTGCCAGCTGGACATACCCGCCCGCATAGAAGGCCGCGTAGGTGCTGCCGCAGGTCGAGGCGTAGGTCGTACAAATCTGGTAAGTTCCGGTGGTGGCGGTAGCAAACTGGTAGATGACGGCCGCAGTAGGATTGGCGAAGCCAACGCTTGTAGTGAAACCCGCGTTGGTGCCCGATAGCGTGGTGCCGGCGGCGGCTCCCTGCAAGGTCAGCGACCCGGCCGCCTTGCCGACCGTGACGCCGGAGGCGGTAGTGGTACCGATATTGATGGCGGTAGCCCCGCTGGCATCGATGGCGCCGGCCGAACTGAACGTGATGCCGGTGACACCGCTGACCGCTCCAGCTCCGGTTACGCCACCGGCGTTGTTGGCGATGCCGCCGGTGACCGAGGCACCGCCATTGGCGGACAACAACCCCGTGACGTTGACTGCGCTATTGAAGTTGGCCGAGTTGGTAACGGTCAGACCGTTGGCCGTCAGGAGCCCGGAAGTATTAACGATAGCCAGTTGCGACGTCGCACCCAGCGTTTGGCCGTTGATGGTGCCGCTGGTTACAGCACCGCCGGCTGCCACCGCGAACTTACTAGTTTCACTACCGCTGGCGCCGCTCCACAAGTCCAATAAATTGCCTCCTATGGCGGCGTTGGTCAGCTTGGCAAATATCAGAGCATTGCCGGCGCCGGCGTTGGCTGCCGCGGTCACCTTAAGCGCCGAACCGGTTCCGGCACCGCTGTCGAGCTGGAGTACGTCGGCGGTAGCAGCTCCGGTGTTGGCGAAGCGGTACAGATACTGGCCGGCCGTCAGTCCGACCGACGATGACTCATTAGCGATGTTCTTGCGCAAGTTCGTCGTGGTACAGGAATTGATGTCGCTCGTACAAATATTATAGGTTGTCGCGCTACTCGGCGCGGCAAATTGGTAAGTTGCCACTGTGGCCGACGATACGGCGTTGACCGTGGTGTTGCCAAAAACCAGCTTGGAAGCCGAACCACCCTGAACTATGGTTGTCGCTGTCGAATTCCCCACGTTTATGGCGGACGCATTGGAGGTACCAAGGTTCACAATTCCTGTAGTCGATGTTGCCGTACCCGAGTCAATTGTGACGTTACCCGAGGTACCGGCGCTGGCGTTGCCGGAAGTTAGCGTGACGGCGGAACTGACGGCGGCATCAGCCGATTTGAAAGCTCCTCCGCCGGTAATCGTACTGTTTGCCGTCACGGTGGTCGCGCCGGAAATGGCTCCGGCATTAGTCACGCCACCGCTCTGATTATCCAAACCGCCGGTCAGTTTCAAACTCCCAGTAAGACTGTTCTGGGCGGCGCTGGTTACGTTCAGCGTACCATTAGTGAGGGTCAAGTTGCCGGCGGACACTGTGACATTCGAGGTGACTCCCAGCGTACCGGTAATAGCTGAGTTGCCTGTGACGCCAATGCCGCCGGCCTGCACAGTTACGGCTCCGGCCGAGGTTACAGTGCCGGAAAACTGCGCCGTCGAAGTTATAGTCTGACCATTAATAGCACCTGCGGCCGTCACCGCACCGGCACTCGTGACGCTGAATTTACTCACACTAGCTGCCTGTATATCCAATAAGTTGCCGCTGGGCGCGACGTTGGTATTGTTGGCAAAGATAACCGCGGCACCGCCCACTGGGTTTCCGGACTGGGTTACGCTAAGGGCTGATCCCGTACCTGCCCCAGTCAGTTGCAGCACGTTGCCGGAGGTGTTGGTGAGGCCCATCAGGTACCCGGCGACGCCGGCACTGGACGTGTCGGCCGCGTTCTTAGCCAGGTAATTTCCGACGGCCAAGTACGTTCCGGAACAAGTACCGACGACTGTAGTACATACGGTCCCGCCGGCGTTACTGAACGTCGTAGTAGTGGTAGCCGTCGGGTTGGCAAAGGCAACAGTAGAAGAAAATGTCCCCGCCGCATTCGACATTACCAGGCTGGATGAGGCAGCCGCCCCCTGGATCGATACCGTAGCCGGCGTAGCGCCATTGTGGCCGACAGTGATATTAGGCGCGTTCGTGGCTCCGATGTTCAAATTGCCCGCGAAGCCGCTGCCGCTCTTGGCTCCGGTATCAATTGAAACGTTTCCGGTACTCGAGTTGGTTCCGGTGCCGTCACCAGATTTGACTGTTACCCCGCCCGTCGACAGCCCGCTGCCGCCAGTCACATTTCCGCTGCGAACTGTCAGGCTAGCCGTTCCGGCGGCAGCGGAATCAGCTGTAGAGTGAAGTGGAGCCTGTAAGACGGCTGCTACGCCGGTACCGGAGATATTGAAGTTACTACTCGCCTGTTGGATAGTCGTATTCTGAATAAAATTGCTTGTTGTACCTGTAACAAAGCCACAGTTCGCCGAGTTTTGGATACATAGCGTGCCGGCCTCGTTCGGTAGATTGATGGCGTTGTTGGTAGTTGGGGTGATAAACCCGAGAGTGGTTGTAAAACCGCCTGAGGTTCCTTTTATGGTCGAGGCGGAAGTGCCCTGCAGAGTAAAGGCCGCTGTGCTTCGACCGATATTCAGACTGGTCTGAGTGCCCGTACCGATATTCATGGCCACGCCAGTAGCGGTATCAATCAGTGGGGCTTGGAGTGAGGTGGCAGCCTGCAGGCTGCCGGTAACGTTGAGTGATCCGGATTGCGCGCTGCCCGGGTTAAGCTGAGCGAAAGCCGCTGCGCTCAGACCCTGCAGCTTGTCCGAGTTGAAGGCGTAGGCGGCAGCAGTGAACTGGATGCGCGGAGCCATTTCCGCATCGGTACTGAAGGTGATGCCCATGAATATATTGTCGGTGTTGAAGTCGACCGATCCCGGCAAAGCCGTGACATCGCCTAGGTTGGTCTGGAACACGCCGTCGCTGACCGTCAGACTTTTGGACTCGGTCCACACCGCCGCTCCACCGGGAGCCTGCTGGGAGTAGATTTTGAAGACGAAGGTGTAGCTGCCGTTGGCCACGTTAGTACCGTTGGTGTTGACTACTTTACCCTAGAAATTAACCGTTTTGTTGATGCCTGTGGCGGCTATTACCGGCGCCGGCAAGGTGCCTGCGACCACACTCAATACAACGCCTAAAAGACCAGTTAGCGCTAAGGCCTTAGTCTTGTGCCGACGTATGGCTACCGCCGTTACCCTGAATATCCGACTCGTGACGAGACGATTGGGCAAACTTACTCCATCACAACATTTACCCTTATAGCATAAGGGTTTTGTTACTTAAACACAAGCAGTATTAGGCTCACAACAAGGGAAAACCCGGGGCGTCAGCGAGTTACCTATACCGGACGGAGCAGCACTTTTATTAAATTAGGTACGACTTGTGTATAATTCGCCAAAAGTACTACCCTCACAGGGACCTGCGCCGCCGCCACAATAACCAGCCCAGCAGCCCGAAAACCCCAGCCACAGCCAAGGCCGCGATCCAAACGATTGCCAAGCCCACATACCAGAACGTGATAATTGAGGTTTGAGTCTGATAGGTACCGTCATAGCGATAACTGGTTTCAGCCTTGTATCGCCCTGGAAGCCAGGCCGCGCCGACTGTCAGCAGGGGCGTTTCGTACCGGCGGAAACTTTCGGGCAGGATTGTGCCCGAACCATCGTTCAGGGCGCCACGCCGCACGACTCGCCCCAGCGGATCCGTAATTGTGACAGTACCCCGAGGTACTAGGTGGACGTTGCCCAGGTTCTGAAACCGCTGGTACACATTAGAGGGCATGCGCAACCCAAACTGGTCAACGCTCTGGCTTACCAGCTTGAGCCGTGCATTTATACCGCCATCCTTGGTCAACAGGACCAGCGACGACAAGACCTGGCGCAGGTTGACCCGCGGATCCGTCCCCGAAACACCGCCGGTGTCTGTGACGGCCGTCGCCAAAATTGCTCCGTAATGGCCGCCAGGCGCCAGTGACGGGCGGTTTGTAATCGTTACGTTCACCTGCACGCTCTTTCCTGCGGCCACGAAAATAGTGTTGGTGCCCAAACTCATCCATGCCGCCAGGCCGTAACGGTGCTCAAGCTCGCTCGTCGGGGTTCCCAAAAAGGCGACTCCACCGGACTCGTCCAGGGAGCCGAAATCGACCGCTGAGAGACGGAAATTCTGATCAGTTGGCGTAGTATTGGTCAGTTGCAGAGCGTATTGGGCTTCATTCTGCTCCGCCGTCAGTACAACGCTCTGAAACGCGGGCGAGATAACAAAGCCCTGGCTAGCGGCGAGCGCCGGCTGAGCCGAACCCAGACCCGCAGTCCAAACAAGGGTGGCCGCAATCAGGAGACGCCGCAGCCCCACGGCTATTTCTTGCGGCCCAGTTTACGCGCCCCGCTCCAGGTGCCCCGGACCAGGCCGAAGATACCGAACCCGATGAGCAGGGCCATGGCCAGGAGGGCCAACAGGAAACGCCACGGAATGACCCAAAACGAGATTTCGCTCTCCAAAGGTACGTCACGCTGCCCGTCGTCATAGACAGCGAACAAATGAGCCGTATACTTGCCAAACCGCAAATGCGGGGTAATATCCTTGCCTTCACCATTACTCCACACCAAATGGTTGACCTGTTGGTTCTTATCATCAATTTTAGTCTTTCCGCCCTCCACCACTGCTTCGTTATGCGGAAAACCGTCAGTCCAGATGCTGTTATAAATCCTATTCGATTGCGGCAGGACATTCCCCTGTTCGGCGTTAATAGACAGGGTGGCGACTTGCTCCTTTCCCTTAGTGATAAAGATATTTCCGGAAGGAATCAGGTGGACATTGCCCCCGTTGTGGAACTGAATATCAAACTTGGCCGGGACGAACTCATAGAGCCGGTGTTCCGACGTGAACGACGATAATTGCAGCGAACGCTTGGCGTTAGGTACTTTCGCGTCGAGTAATACCAAAACCGCAGTGCCACCATTAATGGCGTTGGTGTTGCCCGGCTGACGTACATCATCGCCCGCGCGGCTGAAGACTACAGCGTAATAGTACCCGAAGGCCGCATCTTTAGGCACATTAATAGTCATGTGAACCGTTTGCCAGACGTTGGACGGTGCGTCAAACTGAGTTTTATCGAACTTTACCCAGTCAAAGTAGGTATCACCGGGTCCCCGGTCGACGAGCCGCGGCTTGCCTTCAGCGCCGAAGGCGGCGAATTTCATCAGGCTGACCTTGAGGCGTTGGGTGTCTCCCCCAGCCTGCTTGATTCGCAGGTCAGTGCTGACCGTTTTGCCGGGATCCGTCGAAAGATTAATCGGTAGCGGCGAGGTTATCAGATTCAACGGCTTAGAGTCGGCGGCCGCCGTGGCCAGGGGCATAAGCAGCTGTGCTGACAGCAGCGTAGCGAAAGTCAGAAAAATGAATAATCGTTGCTTCATAAAGAACCTTTGTACAGTGGTGATCTAAAAGTTGCCGGCGCCCACTACAGTAAGAATATCAGTGTAGTCGCTGGAGGCCGGAGTGTAGTTGGCGATGGCCGCCCGTTCAATCAAGGTGATAACATCCCCGGCGGAAAAGGCCGGTGACGCGCCGGTACAGGCGGCACTAGGCTGGAATGTTGCGCTTAAGGCTCCGCCCGTGGCCGAGGTTACTGGGCCGCCAGTCGTTGTCCCATTATACGATGAATCTATCACTAGGGTACAGCCGCCTGCCGCATCCGTCGTCAAGTCAGTATCGAGCATATAACCCTCTGTCCCGGCGGTAATTTGTTTCAGCGGCGGCGCCCCCGACATGGTGCTGGTCGTTACAATAGTGTAGTTGGCTGTTGTCGAACGCAACCCCTGCTGGGAGTCTTTAACCCAGGCAATCCAGCCGCCTTTGGCATTTGTGGTGACACTCACCGTCTTGCCGCTAGTCGAGATTACCTGGGTTGAATCAAGGTTGGTAACAAACGGGTCGCTGTTACCAGACAAAGCGAAGCTAAAGGACGGCGGTACAACGGCCGTAACTACTATCTGATCATCATTGATGTTCGCCAAGGCGATATTAGTGAAGTCGATTACAACGGCTCCGGACGTTTGAGTCTGGATATTGGCCTGCTGGTTGGTCGCAGGCCCGGAGGCCGTTGTGAGAGTACTAGTACCAACAAAATTGAAGCAATACGGTGTGCCGACGGTGAGATCGCCGGACGGAAAGGTGGCCGTCTTGGCGATGTTATCAACGGCTGATGCTGTGCCGATACCAAGCCAAGCCGATGCGCCTGAGGGTAGGTTTGTGGTGGTAACCGTCCAGTTTGCTGCCGTCGCGTTCAACGTGTACGTTGATGGAAAAGTTACGACAACTTTACCCTCAGTCGCGGTCGAGGCCGGCGTAGCACAAACCGTACCGCCAGTCGCGGTGTTGACCTTCATACGGTCAAGACGCACATACGCCTGGCTAAACCCGACCGCTCCGGCCGCAACAGGCGTGAATGCCGACAACGTACTCAGTACGATTGCCACCACAGACACAATATGAACAATTGTTCGGGGCTTCCAGCTCCGCATATAACCTCTTTCACTACACTACTTAAAACTAGTGTAGCTAAAGCATAAGCAGGTTGCAAGATGTAAAACGCCAAATAATCAAAAAAAGCCGTATTTACGGCTTTTTGAGGGGTATTGCTGTTAGAAGTTGCCGGCGCCGACGATGGTCAGGATGTCGGAGTAGTCGGATCCGGCCGGGGTGCCACCACGGATGGTTGCGCGTTCAATGAGGCTGAGGACGTCACCGTCTGAGGTACCAGGAGCGGACGTTTGGCGGGTGCAGGACCCGATTGGCTGGAACGAGGCACTGAAGGCGCCGACGTTTGTGGCTGAACCGTTGTACTCCGGGTCGACAACTGTGGTGCATCCGCCGACGTTGGCGGTAATGATGGCGGTTACCAGTCCGTAACCCTCGGTTCCGGCCGTAAGAGCTTCCGGTGTGGCGTTTATCGTACCCTTGGTGGGTATCTTATAGTTGGCGGTGGCTGAGAATAATCCCTGCTGGCTGTCTTTGGCCCAAGCTATCCAGCCGCCGACTGCGTTCGTCACGATGCTGACGGTTCGGCCAGAGGTGCTGACAATGGCTGCCGGGTCCAGGTTGCTCTGGAAAGCGTCGGTATTACCATCGAGTGTCAGGGAAAAACTAGGCGGAACAATGGCCGAGACGACAATCTGGTCGTCAGTGATGACAGAGGTCGACCAGTTAGTTTGGTTGATTGTGGTTGGTACGACGTCTTCGGTGTAGAGTGTTGCTCCGACTATGGCCGATCCGGCTGCAGCCGTGCTGGTAGTAAAAGTATTGGTACCTGCAATATGGAAACAGTAGAGAGTAGCTGCTGCTAAGTCGCCCGATGGGAAGGTTACCGTGTGACCGCTGACCGCGGTTGCGGTACCGATTCCCGGCCAGGCGGCGGCGGCGACTGCTGGATCACTGCCGGGCTCAGAGGGCAGGTTAAGTGTGTCTACTGTCCAGTTAGCCGTAGTCGCGTTTACGACGAAGTCAGTTCCGGCGCCGACCAGCGTCGGGAAAGTGATCTTTACGTCCACTTCTACGCCCGCCGTACTGGCAGCCGTTGGCTTAGCACAGACCATGACGCCAGTTTGGGTCAGGGCCTTGTGGCGATCCAGCCGTACAAAGGTCTCGGTAAACTGAGGCGCACTGGCCGCCTGAGCAATCTGGATGAACGAGGGCGCCATCGTTTCCAGCAGTATGGCCGTGGTCGTAGCAAAGATAAGTTTTAATTTTTGGGATTTCATTTTTTGTTATTTTCTGTCGATGGCTTTTAGTTGTTCCGCCGACGTTTGGTTTTTAAAACTACTTACGCTTAGATTACAGGAAGAAACTTATGGCTGTCAATACTTTTTACAACGTTTCTTTTCCACAACACCAATTAGTTAAAAACTGGCCGCTGCAACGAGGGTGAGAATCTCAGAGTAATCCTCCGAGGACGGTGTCAACGCCTGGGACTTAGCCTTAAGGATAATGGAACTCTGGCCACCGACGATTGGGGCTGTGGCGCTGACAATAGTCCTCAGAAGCGTATCGGCAATGCCGACAATGCTGCCGCTGCCGTTATAAGGCGCTGAGGCCGAAAGCGGACCGCCGGAAGTCTGAGTGACGCTTGACACCTGCGCACCGAAACCTTCGCTCAGCGAGCTGATATCGCCGGATTGCGAGGCAATGGTGTATGCGGTGGTGGCTGATTTAAGGCCGGCGTTCTTACCTGCGAGGTATACGTTTCCGCCCGACTCGGCATTGGAGGCGAAATTAATCCAGATTGGCAATGACGCGTTGGCGACGCTCGCCGGCAACAGGCTGGCGAAATTCGCCACATAGGGCGGAGCCGAGGGGTTGTTGGCGGCGGACACGTTGATATCAAAGGCAAGCTGAGGATTAGCCGTGGCAACGTTGGCCGTCGGTCCGTAGCCGGATTCCGTATAATGTCCGCGATAGGCTTTGGCTTTGACTGTATAAACGGTACCGGAGTTTAAACCCCGTATTAGAACGCCGCTGGCGCTACCGAAAGCGGCGTAGGTCTGGTAGTCGGCCAGCGCCAGGCTGGCTCCGACCGTCAGATCGCTTTTAACGTATTGAGTGGTCGCGAAGTTGTCGGTGGATATGGCCACGGCAAACAGCGCGTCGCTGGGGTTACTCTGAGGTCCGATAGTCAACTGCAGCTTGTTATACCACTGGGCATTGTTGGCAATTGCGACGGTGGGCACATTGGCCTGTTTGGCGTAGGTCTCGCCGCCGCCAATCTTAAAGTTGGAAGAACTGGTAGAGCCAGCCGTATCGCCGGCGATTCCGTTTATAGAATAATTAGACGAGCTGGTCCCCGCTGTCCCGCCGGTGCCGAAGCCGTAGGAATTGAGCTGGTAGTTACCGCTGGCTGGCAGCGCGGCCAGGATCATAACCGACAGCGCCGTCTGTAGCCAATTCCCGCTCGTCACCTGATCCACCTGACGCTTGGCTTGATGACGGCCATGATTTCCTCGGCGCTGGTCTTAATACTCGAACATGTCACCGAAACCGTCAGGAGTTTGGCCTGATGGACGATGAACAGCGTCTGCTCGCTTCCGTCGGCCTTGATCATGAGGACAGTCTTATCGGCTCCGAGCAAAGCCTTGGCACGGTACTCGGAGGTATTCATCTCACGCAGGCGGTAGCTGGAGTCCTCATGCGGGTCGCCCGAGGGCAAACTGGAGACATGGACGGTAATAGCCTGACGATAATCCCCTTTGGGTGAGAGGTTGTACTGCTCCAAGGCAGTGTTATCGGTTTTGATCTGAGCGAGCTGGTCATAGTAAGCCGGATAGTCCAGCGACATATATAAGCCGGCCAATTGATGGGGCGGCTGTGGCGTTGGGGCGGCATTGGCCTTGGCGGCAGCCAAGTTGGTCGTTGTGATGTTGCCGGACACCGGCCCATCAACGAATCTCATGAGAAATATGATTGCCGCGCCGAAGATGACCCCGACGAGGATAAGAATCGATAAAGATTTAGCCAGACTTTGTCGTGTCATATCCCCTCCTTATGCCAATGCGGCCATTTGGCCCTGCATGACAGTCTTTTCGCGACGCTCGCCCAGCCAGAACGACAGCACCATCAAGAACAAAACGATGATGAGCGGCCAGATGACCATCAATCCTCCGATATCGATACCGCTGCTGCCCTTGGTGGTGGAAGCCGTCGAGGCCGTTGGTTCGTTGACAATCGTCGTCAACTGCAGATAGGCAGTATGTCCCGCGGCATCGGTTGCACGGATGATTAGTGGGAAAGCTCCCAAATAACCGCCGACCTTGTCATAGATATGATCGAGAGTGAACGGGCCGGGGCCCAGGCGCGTCACTAGGCTGCTCTTGCCGTCGCCCCATTCGAAATTGACGGCGTATGGCGCCAGTCCGCCGACAATTTCAATAGGCCAGACAACCTGCTGTCCCGGCACGACCCCGCGATAATAACTGGTCGACTGTAGGAGCAGCTCGCTAGAAAACCCAAAACCTCCGGCTGGGACGTTGAGGGTGACGTTGACTGTCGGAGAGTCAGGGCCGGCCTGATCGTTGGTGTTGAAAGCGATGGCAGTAAGGGCGTTAGAGCCAATCAACAGGTCAATCGGCAGGTTGAAATGGCCCGAGGCGTCGCAGATAATACTACCGGCCAGGACCCCGTTCTTAAAGACTTTGATAAGCGTACCCTTTGGGCATGTGCCCGAGGCGGTAACCGGGTTGGATACAAAAGTCTGGCCGTTGACCGGCGAGGTAATAACGGCCGGCTGCGTTGGGCGCGGCCCCGGCACCACCGCCAGGACCGTGTAGGTGCCAGAGCCAGTAAGAGCCGCCTGTGCCGGCGTAGTTACCATCGCCGCAATGAAACTCGTGACCAACAGCAAGAATACGAGCAACGCGTAGGACGTTTCTCGATGGGGCCTCAGCCGCCCCGTATGCCGATGATGACTTAGCTTTACAACCATAACTGTTACTTATGAATATAGCATAAGCGTGACAGATAGACGGCCCGTTGTACAAAGCAAAGCGTAACCGCTATCATATTATTACTGAGTGAGTATTATGATGAGCGAAGAAGACACAGCCAAAACGCCTGAGCCTGCCGACGCGGCAGGTAGTTCGCCATCTCCGGACGTTACATCACCGGCTGCTGACGCCGAGGCAGAGGCTCCGCCGGCAAGCGGCAACGTCCCCCAAGCGGAACCGCTGTCTGATGGTACGGTTCCGACTGTCCTTGACCCCGGTGCCGGTATACCTACTACTGCCGTAGCCAAAGGCCGCGCTTCGCTGACGGCAGTCTACCGACGCGCCGATATCATTACCACGCTAGTGACCTTCATCGTCGCCATAGTTGCCGCCGGCGTGGTGTTGGGTGGATACCTCTATCTCACGCGACCAAGTAAACAGGCTGCCGTCTCCGCTCCCAAAGTCACCACCCTCGACCAAAAGGACTTGGAAAAATTGGGGACTTTCTTTGGCTCAACTGGCGGCGGATCGTCACAGGTTCTGACCATTTCCTCATCCACTCTGTTCACTAACCGGGTCGCCATCAATAACGATTTGAAAGTAACTGGCGGCGTCTCGGTGGCCGGCTCTACCAACTTGGGCGACCTTACGGTCGACAAGACCTCCACTCTAGGTGTTACCAACGTGCGCGCAGCCCTCAATGTCGCTGGCCCCCTCACCCTGCAAAGCCCGGCTCTCTTAAACGGCGGCGCCTCGGCCAAAGGCGACCTGTCGGCCAGCGGCAACGGTACCTTCGGCGGCAGCCTATCGGCCGGCATCATCAACACTCGTGACCTGGCAGTCACAGGCAACCTGAACCTCAGCGGGCACCTTATCGTCAACGGCAGCCGACCGGGCATCAGCCTAGGCAGTGAGGCCGGCGGTGGCGCTTCAACTAATATCGATGGTAACGACTCGGCCGGGACCGTGTCCGTCAACACGGGATCCGTGTCGTTCGGCGCCACTACCAATGGCGGACTGCTTATCAACGTAATCTTCCACACGGCCTACGGACGGGTCCCTCGGGTGCTCATAACCCCAATCGGCCAAAGCTCCGGCGCCCTGCCCTACTACGTCCAGCGCACGGCAACCGGCTTCACTATCGGCGCCGCATCCGGCATCCACTCCAATACCGGCTATGCCTTCGACTATTGGGTCATTCAATAACTTGTGACTTGGTAAGGCGTAAATATCATGTCATACCCGTCAAGTCTTGACTCCGTTGACAGGCACGGAACCGGCGACGCTACTTTTATGCATTTTTTGGTGGTTTTTATTGATAGGTTGGTTCGTTAGGGGGTTGGGTTTTTCCTTCGTGGGAGATGTGTTTTGAGCGATGATCGGCCGGTTCTTTATTCCGAGGTTCGTATTGAGTCCTGGGGCTGTGAAGGATTAGGCGAGGCTGGTGGATTATGGTCCATCCGCACCTCCGGGTTACCCAAAATGTTATTTTCAATTTGCCTTACTCCCGGGCCGCATGACGGGTCGGCAGTCGGGTCGAGATAAGTAAATAGACAAATTGGTACAATCAGCAAAGTGTCTTTGTGTGACAGTATTTAAAAAAATCACCGCTAGGGCGGTGATTGTAATTAGGCGATCTTGGTTATCTTAACCTGAGTGTACTTCTGACGGTGGCCGGTGAGGCGCTTAACGCGCTTCTTAGCCTTGAATTTCATGATCTTGAGCTTGTCACCCTTAACCTCATCAATCAGTTCGGCATGAACCTTGATCTTATCGACCAACGGCGTGCCGATGCTGACGTTGCTACCCTCGAAGGTCATGAGGGCGTCGAACTCAAACTTCTTGACATCGCCTAAAAGTTCCAGATCAACGATATCTCCTGCCTTAACTATGTACTGCTTCCCGCCGGAAGCGATAACTGCTTGCATGTAAGCTCCTTGTAAGCCTGGGTCTAGCAGGCGTGCTTGTTAGTTTGCGTAACCAAACGATAATAACAGAAAAACCCCCTCATGGCAACGCCTGGGGGTTAGTTGCCGAACTGCAGCTTCTTGCGCTTGTTGCGATATTTGCTAATCGCGGATATTGCTCAGATAGCGTTTTATATCGTCCCGTCGCTGGGCGTATACGAATGGCGATGCAGCTTTGATGATGCGCGCCCAGCGCTCACCCACTGCCAACTCATCCCTCCAATGGCTCCGGGACATATTAAATTTGACGAACGCGTATGCTTCGGTAGCGACCACATCAGGCGGAAGGCTGCCAAACGTCAAGGTAGCACCACCGCCTTGTGCGAACGCCTTAATGGCGGTTCGCGGAAATCCCGATAGTTCGCCATGAAGCACTCCATCCTTCGGGTAGCCTTTAGGATCGGACCATAGTTTCTCCATGAGAAGTAAATTCTCCGGGTTAATCGCTAAACGATATACGATGCGCTCTACGAACGTTGGGGGAGCATCACTCACCTGGATTATCGCCGGTCCCAAAGGACTAAACAGGACGCCCAGTAAAGTTAGAAAGGTTTCCAGTTGTACAATTCTTAAGGAATCGATTGGATTAACCAGCTGTTCGCTCCTACCACTCTCTGAAAACAGCTGCCATTCTACCCCCCGCTTCTCACCTGCCAAGAGCAGGATGAGGTCGAATTTTTCATCGGTCAAGTACGAATCCGGTAAGAGCGGCCTATAGGCTTCGATAATATGGCCAGTGTCTTCAGATACCATGTTACGTCCTTCCATATGTTTGATTATCCTCTGAACTGCAGCTTCTTGCGCCGGATGGCAATACTTTCGAGCAAGCCGATGGCCAGCATGGCCACAATCAGCGAGGTACCGCCGTAGCTGACGAACGGCAACGGAATACCAGTAAC
Organism: Candidatus Saccharimonadia bacterium; assembly: GCA_038244585.1. Taxonomy (GTDB): domain Bacteria; phylum Patescibacteriota; class Saccharimonadia; order UBA4664; family UBA4664; genus UBA4664. The sequence continues at coordinate 22,024 of JBBRTI010000003.1, forward strand.
GGGCGCAATCCCGATGTTCATGCCGACGTTTATAAAGAAATGGAACAGCAGCATGGAGACTACGCCGGTCGCGATGAACATCCCGAACCGGTCCTGAGCGCGATTGGCTATTATCAGTCCGCGAATCATCAGGCCGCCGAACAGCAGCACCACCAGACCCGAACCGACAAAGCCCATCTTCTCACTCAATACGGCAAAGATGAAGTCAGTGTGCTGGGCTAGGCTGGGCAGGAAGTTCAGTTGCGTCTGCGAGCCGGCCGCCAGTCCCCGACCAAACAACTGGCCGCTCCCGACGGTGATGGTGGATTGTACTACGTTATAACCGGTATGGAGCGGGTCGGCGGCCGGGTCGAGGAACGTTACTAGGCGAGCCTTTTGGAACGGCTTAAGCAAAGCGTATCCGACAGGTGCCAGGGCAACAGCGGCGGCAACCAGCCCAATAAGATAAAACTTGCGAATGCGTGACACCAGCGTCATCCCGAGCCAAATAACAATCAGAACCAGCGTTGAACCAAGATCCGGTTCCTTAAACGTTAATATGACCGGTAAGGCTAAATACGCCACCGAAATCAAAAAAAACTTCGGCCGCTCCAGCTGATCATAATTTTCGGCATACAGCTTCGCTAGGACGACAATGAGTGCCAATTTCATCAGCTCGCTGGGCTGGAATTGGAAGAATCCCAGGTCTATCCAGCGTTTTGCGCCCAAGACGGGCCGCGCAAACATTTCCACCCCCACCAGCATCAAAATCGAGCCGCCGTAAAGCCAATTGACCATCTTGCCCCACATGCGGTAGTCGACGCGGGACATCATTACCAACCCCACGAGCCCGATAATAGCGAAGATGCCTTGGTGCACCGCCTCGCTCGAGCTGACCAGCGACGTGGCTTTAAAGGATGTCGAATAGATGACGATAAGCCCGACGGTCGTCAGGAGAGCCATGATACCGAAGAGTACCCAGTCGAAATTTTTCCAGAAGCGGCTTTGAAGCACTAGGCCCACACGTCAGTTACTCCCCCATCTTACCGTAAAGCCGAAGCTTTTTGAATGAATGTGAGTTAGGCCTTTACGACGTCGATGGTCAGATTCATGCCGCCGAGGCGGACTGGAATCAGGTCCGGGTTGGCTCCGCCCGTTTTGAGCTCTGTCGCCAGGGTCTCGGCCATGATAGTCAGTTTGTGGGCGGTGATGGCCGCATCCAAATCATTACCCGGCTCGGCCTGCAGCGTCAAAACGATACGGTCGTCCACGTCCAGTCCCGCGCTCTTACGGGCGGACTGAACCTGCCTGACGATGTCGCGCATCAGGCCTTCGGCTTTCAATTCCGGCGTGAGCGACGTATCCAGTTTGACTTTTCCCACCTTAATCCAGACCACCTCTTTGACGTTGACCTCGTCGCCGATAATAGAAGAGTAGGCTTGGTTGAGCGCCGGGACTTCAACGCTGGCCAGCGGCTGCCGCACCTTGATGCCGGCCTCAGCGCGCTGTGACAGCGCGGTATTGATGTAGTTGCGTGCTTGCTGCATCTCATCCAAGACGGCCTGATCAGCCTTCACTGCTTGGGGCCAATCACTCAAATGGACGCTGACCGCCTCATCCATATCCTCGGTCAAACCACGCCACAGCTTATCCGCCACGAACGGGCTCCAGGGAGCCAACAGTTGTGCGATACGGCACAACGAGTAATGCAGCGTAGCGTAGGCCGAGGCCTTGTCGCCGTCGTCTTCGCTCTTCCAGAACCGGCGGCGGCTGCGGCGGACATACCAGTTACTAAGGTCTTCGACCAGTGCGCGCAACGGACGCAGCGCCCGGGCCAGCTGATACTGATCGGCGGCCGCAGTCATCTCAATGATGGTCTCATCCAACCGGGCCAACAGCCACTGATCCAGCAGGTTGTCGCTGGCCGGCCGCTCCAGTTTACGCGTCGGCTCCCACTTGTCGATTTCGGCGTACATGCTCAGAAAGCTATAAGAGTTCCACAGCGTTCCGAAAACATTGCGCTGGATATCGCGCATGGCGTCGCGGGAAAAACGCATGTAGTCGGCGCCTACGGCCTGGTCGTTGCCCAAAAGATAAAACCGCAGAGTATCGGCGCCTTCGATGGCAAAGACGTCCTCCACCGGCGGGTAGTTCTTGAGGCGTTTTGAGAGCTTCTGGCCGTCGGCTGCCATGACCATGCCGTTGACGAGAACATTCTTATAGGCGGGGCGGTCAAAGACGATAGTGGAGAGGACGTGCTGGACATAGAACCACAAACGCGTCTGGTCCAGGCCCTCGCCGATGTAGTCGGCTGGGAAACTGGTCTCAAAGACTTCTTTATTCTCAAAGGGATAGTGCAGTTGTGCCGCCGGCATGGAGCCGGACTCGAACCAGCAGTCAAAGACCTCGTCGATGCGCTTGTAGGTCTTGCCATCGCGCTCAATTACCACATTGTCGATGCTGGGCCGGTGCAGATCTTCAGGCTTGACGTCCAGACCCGCGAGGTTTACGAGCTCGTCCAGGCTGCTCACGATAATGTTGTCATCGGGGTCGTCGATGTTGGACCAAATCGGCATGGGTGCGCCCCAGTAACGGTTGCGGCTGATAGCCCAGTCGCGGGCGCCTTCCAGCCACTTGCCGAAGCGGCCGTTCTTAATATTTGTCGGGCTCCAGGTGATTTCTTCGGCAGTTTTGAGCATCTGCTCGCGGATAGCTGAAACCTTAACGAACCAGGTCGAGATGGCGTAGTACAGCAGCGGCGTTTCGCAGCGGTAGCAAAAGGGATAAGTATGGGTAAAGGTCTCGGCCAAGAACACCTTGCCCTGCTCGGACAAGTGTTCAATTATCAGGCGGTCGGCACTCTTGAAGAACTTATCGCGTACGTCCTCAAGCTCGACGTCATCAGTGATATGGCCGTTCGGTTTGACCGTGTTGAGTACCGGAATATCATGCTCCAGGCTCAGATTGAGGTCGTCCTCGCCGAAAGCAGGCGCCACGTGGAGCAAGCCGGAACCATCGTCTATAGAAACGATATTGGTGGCCCAGACCTTGAAGAGGTTCTTTTTGTTCTCCGTCTCAACGGCTGCCGACGGCTGCTTGAACAACGGTTCGTAGGCCTTACCTGCGAGCTCTGCGGCACTGACCTCTTTGATGACTTCGTATTCCGCCTTCAGCGACGCCAAGCGTGCCTTGGCCAGAACCAGGGTTTCGGATGTGCCGTCGTCGTTTTTTACCGCGGCGTAAACGTAAGTAGCGTCCGGATTGACCGCCAGGGCGGCGTTTCCGGGCAAGCTCCATGGCGTCGTTGTCCAGCCCAACAGGCTGGCATCTTCATCGACTAATTTGAATTTCACATACAGGCTGGGGTCAGGCACGTCGTCCTTGTAGCCCTCGTTGACCTCAAAGTTGGACAGCGGCGTCTCGCAGCGTGGACAGTACGGCATACTTTTGAAGCCGCGGTACAGCAGGCCTTTGGCGTTGACCTGGCCCAGCATCCACCACACGCTCTCGGTATAATCGCGGTCGATGGTGGCGTAGGCGTGTTCCGTATCCGTCCAGCGGCCGGCGCGGCGGAAGAACTCTTCCCATTCGCCTTTGTATTTAAAGACGCTGGCGCGGCAGGCGTCGTTGAACTTCTGCAACCCCAGCTCTAAGATCTGCTTCTTGCCGCTGACACCAAGTTGCTTCTCGATGGTGAACTCAACGGGCAGGCCGTGACAGTCCCAACCGTTGCGGCGCTCCACGTAAAATCCCTGCATGGTCTTATAACGGCCCAAGGCGTCTTTGATACTCGTCACCAGGGTGTGGCCGAAATGAGGCTGGCCGTTGGCAAAAGGCGGGCCGTCGTAAAAGCTGAATCGCTTGGCGTTGGCCCGGCCCGCGAGGCTTTTGTTGAACGTGTCTTCATCGGCCCAGACGCGCAACATCTCGGCTTCGAATTCGGGGAAATTGGCTTGGGGGGCTTTCTTCATGGTTGTCTCCGTAAATAAAAAATCCATCTTGATCTGCAGGGACCGATAGCTCGGCGGTACCACCCTGCTTTCCAGATGGACACTTCGTTACAGCTGCTGTCGTGAGCCTTCAACGTCGGAGTCTAGTTTACGCGCGTGGCGCGATTTCTTTCCGCTGCTTCGCGGTTGATAGCCGCTAATCCGAAGATCCGGAACGCATTGCCAAGTTGTAGAGCCTATTATGAACCTAAATTATACTCCGAGCAACTGATGAACCAGGTATTGGGCCAGCCGAAGTGCGAAAAAGGTTACCAGCGGTGCCAGGTCCAGTCCTGGCGTCTGCGGCAGCACACGTCGGAAAGGCATGACAACCGGTTCAGTCACGGCCACGAGGCTGGTGAAAAATCTGCCACCGGGTTGAACGATGTAGCTAGCGATGACCCGGACAATCAATAGGAAGGTGAAAACTAAAACAAATAGATCCGTGAAGATCGAGGCAACAGTAACCAGCACTACGCCCGATCCCGATACGCCAGGTCACCGACCGACGGGAACCGGTCCTCCTCCGTCCATACTTCGAGCGCCCCGCCATCGTGGCTGGTCAGAATAATTGCCGGGCGAGCCAGAATATCGTAATCCGTGGCAACTGCGATACCACGAGGGGTATCCGCATCCACCAGCTCGAAATTAACCTTGGACTGTTCCAGCCTAGCACCCAAATCAGCCATCTTACGTTCCGCTGCCGTCGCCTTATTGAAGAGAAGATATACCGTCATTACATTGAGTATACAACAAAAGAAAGGGGCCGGCCGCAGAGTACCCTAAGGTACCCCGCAGCCGGCCAGTGTGCGAACAGAATCGGTCAGGAACAACCTGAAGTCGTACCGCAGCCTTCGCAGGCGTGGCATGACCCGGAAGGCCGCATCTGTGTCCCGCAAAGCGGGCAGATCGGTGCGTCCTGCGAGTAACCCTGCTGCTTAAGGATGTCGGCCGACGAGTGGATCTCGTCGCCTGCAACCTTGACAGAAGCCGTGCCAGCCGCACTTGTTGCCCGGGCGGCAGCAATGGTGACACTGCGCATATCCTCGACCAGTTCCGCCGCGAGCTCCTCGTCTGTCTCCTCCGGCGCCATATAGCTGCCGGTCTCGAGTTGACGCGTGCGCTCATCGGCGGTGTAGATACTGCTGGATGATCGAGTTTCGAAGTCCATGTAATCCAACGCCAGGCGCCGGAACACGTAGTCCATAATGGACTGCGCCATCCTCACATCCTTGTCGTCCGTCGGTCCGGCCGGCTCGAAGCGGAGGTTGGTGAACTTGTCGACGAAGGTTTCGAGCGGCACCCCGTATTGGAGGCCGATCGACACCGCGATGGAGAACGCATCCATGACGCCGCCCAGGGTGGACCCCTGCTTGCCGAACTTAAGGAAGAGCTCACCGAGGCGGCCGTCGGGATAGGTCCCGGCGGTGAGGTAGCCCTCGGCACCGCCCACAGCGAACGACGTCGTCTGCGACGCCCGACGCTTCGGGAGGCGGGTACGGACCGGCCGGTACTCGATGACCGGACCGGACTTTGCGGCGGCCGCATTTTTAGCGGTCGAGCCACCATCAGACAGCGGTTGTCCGACCTTGCAGGCGTCGCGGTAAACCGCGAGTGCCTTCAGACCGAGCTTCCAGCCCTGCATGTAGACCTCGGCGATGTCTTCCACCGTCGCGGACTCAGGCAGGTTGACCGTCTTGGAGATGGCTCCGCTGATGAACGGCTGGGTTGCCGCCATCATCAGAACATGTCCCATAGCTTCGATAGAACGTGCACCCATGGCCGTGTCAAACACCTCGTAATGCTCCCGCTTGAGGCCGGGTGCATCGATGACATGACCCTTGTCGGCGATGTGCGCCACGATGGCTGCGGTCTCAACGACTGAGTATCCGAGCTGCTTCAGGGCCCGCGGAACCGTCTGGTTGACGATCTCCATGGAGCCGCCGCCCACCAACTTCTTGAACTTGACTAGCGAGAAGTCGGGCTCGATGCCCGTCGTGTCACAGTCCATCATGAAGCCGATAGTCCCGGTGGGAGCCAGCACCGACGCTTGCGCGTTACGGTAACCGAACTGTACGCCGAGAGCATTACCATCGATCCACACCTGTTCGGCGAGCGCGGCCACATGGGCCGAGTCGTCATCCAGATGCTGGATGTTGGCGGTCGCTTCGGTGTGCAACGCCATTACGTCCTGGTGCGCAGCGCGGTTGATGGCATAGCCATCGTACGCCCCAACGACGCCAGCGAGTTCGGCACTGCGCTTGTAGGCGGAGGCCGTCATGAGACTAGTGACGCTGGCGGCCAACGCTCGGCCGCCATCAGAGTCGTAACCCTTGCCCAGCGCCATGAGGAGCGCACCGAGGTTGGCATAGCCGACACCGAGCTGGCGGTACCGCTTGGTGGTGTCACGGATGGGTTCCGTCGGGAAGTCCCCGAAGGCGATGGAAATCTCCATCGCCGTCACCACAAGCTCTACGGCCTGGGCGAACAGCTCCGCGTTGAAGCGGTTATCGTCGTCCAGGAACTTGAGCAGGTTGAGACTCGCCAGGTTGCAGGCGGAGTTGTCCAACGACATGTACTCGCTGCACGGGTTCGAGGCCGTGATGGGCCCTGTCGCCTTGTTGGTGTGCCACTTGTTGATAGTGTCGTTGTACTGGATTCCGGGATCGGCGCATTCCCAGGCGGCCTGCACGATCTTGCCGTACAGCTCGGCCGCGTTCACCTCGCCGATTATTGCGCCCGGATAGGGCTTGGACCGAGCCCGCAAGGGCGCCTGTCCGCCGGTCTCCACCAGTCCCATGAACTCATCGGTCACGCGAACCGAGTTGTTGGCGTTCTGGTACTGAACGCTCGGCGCGTCACGACCGTTGAGGTCCATGTCGTAACCCGCGTCACGCAGGGCGCGGATCTTGCCCTCTTCACGAGCCTTGGTCTCGACGAACTCCTCGATGTCGGGGTGGTCCACGTCCAGCACAACCATCTTGGCAGCGCGGCGGGTTGCCCCGCCGGAACTGATGGTGCCGGCCGAGGCGTCCGCCCCGCGCATGAAGCTCACCGGACCGGAGGCCGTGCCACCGGTGGAGAGCGTCTCCTTGGAACTGCGCAGACAGCTCAGGTTCACACCCGCGCCACTGCCGCCCTTGAAGATTAGACCCTCCTCCTTGTACCAGTTGAGGATCGAGTCCATGGTGTCATCGATGGCCAGGATGAAGCAGGCAGAAACCTGCTGCTCACGCCGAGCCGCGCCGACGTTGAACCACACCGGTGAGTTGAAGCTGAAGTACTGGTGAATCAGCATGTACTTCAGCTCGTGCTCGAAGATCTCGAGGTCGTCCGGGTGGATGTAGCCGTTGACGTCGGCCGCCGCCACATAGGTGTCGACGACGCGGTCGACGAGCTCACGGATACTGGTCTCACGACCAGGCTGCCCGACGGTGCCGCGGAAGTACTTGGTCACGACGATTGTCGCGGCGTTGACCGACCAGAAATCAGGCACCTCCACTCCGAGCTGCTCAAAGATGACCACGCCGGTCTTGTGGTTCTCCTGCTTGATGTCGCGGCTCTCCCAGTCGATCTCGTCGTATGGGTGGGCGCCGGGCACGGTGAACAGACGCTTGATGCGGAGGCGCTTGGACTCGTCATTGATGTTGGTGACGGGCAAGCCGTCCTGCTCGTCGCGCGAGCGCTGGAACTCCACGAGATCTCGAATACCTGTCTTGTCCAGGATAACCTGGCTTTCGACCATGATAGTCATGTGCATTCACTCCCTCTCCTGCCTCGCGGCAGTGTTTAATTGCCGCGGGACAGTCTGATTGACTGTAGTTGGACCGCGGAAAGCGGGGCCCCTACACCCTCCATAGGGTCCCCAATTTCCGCGGTCAACCATCAGGACAGCGAGTGTGGTGATAGTTTCGAACTTTTGCTGTCAAAATACGATCTGATCCGCTAGGAACCAGTCCGGAGGCACAACCTGCCTATACCCCCGGACCGATTACCGGCCATTGTCTATATTATGCGTGTCTTGAGCCGCTGGAGCTCCGCTTCAAAACTGGCGACGTCGGTAAAGCTACGGTAAACGCTGGCGAAGCGGACGTAAGCGACGTCATCGAGGGCAGCCAGCTTCTTCATAACCATCTCGCCAATCTTGGTGCTGGCGATTTCGGCTTCGCCGGAGGCGCGCACTTCTCGTTCGATTTGAGAGATGAGCTCTTCTATATGCGCTATTGCAATGGGCCGCTTTTCGACGGCGCGGTAGATGCCGGAGGCGACTTTGCTGCGCGCGAACAACTCGCGCCGATTGTCCTTTTTGATGACGGCGATGGTTGGCATCTCCATCCGCTCGTAGGTTGTGAAACGCGCACCACACCTCAGACACTGACGGCGACGGCGGATTGTGGACGAATCGTCAACGTCCCTAGATTCCACGACTTTCGAGTCGATGTAATCACAGTCAAAACATTTCATTTTTACCACCCTCCTGTCTGACGCACCCCATATATGGTGTGTCGTGCTTCCTAGTATAACGCTAGGCTTGCATGGATCGTCAACTGTTTTATTTCTTCCCCTAGCCAAGCCATAAAACTATGAATATGAGCAATATTAAATTACTTTTCCACAGTTTAAACACAATATGTAGCGTCTGCCGAACAGTTGGCAACGCTAAAACATGGTTGTTTCCAGACGACAAAAAAAGACCCAGTGGTTCTGGGTCTTTCTAAGTTGGCGATTGACTACTCGACTTTGCGGCGAATGAACGCCGGAACATCCAGATCATCGTCATCAATGCCAAGGTCGGCCAAAGGCAGTTTGCGGGCGAAACTGGCTTCCGGCTCATCGAAGGCAGGAAGAACCGGTTCGTCATCCTCGCTATGGTGTGCCTTGTGTGGGGCAGCGTGGAGTGGGCGCTTGGCCTGGTGAGCCCGATCATTGTCATCCGGCTCAATTGAGGCCAGTGGTTGGAACCGGCGCGGCGGGACGGCGGATTCCGGCTCATGCGCTGGAAAAACGACATCCGGTTCGGGTTCCGTCTGCGGCCGCTCATTAATGAAGGGCTGGCGTACCGTCGGTACGACGGCAGGACGAGGAAAAATCGGCTGTGGTTCCGGCTCAGATTCCGGTTCAAGTTCCTCCTCGAGCTCCGGCTGCTGCCTGGAAATGACTACCGGCGTACCTGCAGCCTGCTCCGATCGGTTGGAGTGAAACTGCCCGCGCAGTTCTTTGGGCGTATTATCAAAGCCGGTCGCGACGACGGTGATCAGAATGTCGTCTTCCAGGCTGTCGTCAAGGACAGCACCGAAGATGATGTTGGCCTCAGGGTCGACGGCATCGGTGACAGTCTTAGCCGCTTCGTCGATTTCATGCATTGTCATATTGCGGCCGCCGGTAATGTTGAACAGGACACCGCGCGCGCCTTCGATACTGGTTTCGAGCAACGGACTGTCGATGGCCTGGCGGGCCGCTTCGACGGCGCGGTTGTCGCCCTTGGCCCGGCCAATGCCCATCAGGGCGGAACCAGCATTACTCATGATGGCCTTGACGTCGGCGAAGTCCAGATTAATCAGACCGTGGATGGTAATAAGGTTACTGATCCCCTGAACACCCTGCTGGAGGACTTCATCCACGATACCAAAGGCATCAACCAGTGAAGTCTTACGGTCGATCATCTGAAGTAGCCGGTCGTTTGGAATTGTGATCAATGTGTCTACATTGTCCTTAAGTTCCCGGATGCCGGCTTCAGCGCTGCGCCGGCGGCGTTCGCCTTCAAAGGTGAACGGCTTGGTTACGATACCGACGACCAGGGCTCCGGCTTCTCTGGCCGCGGCCGCTATATATGGTGCGGATCCGGTACCGGTGCCGCCGCCTTCACCAAGGGTAATAAAGACCATGTCGGCGCCTTTGACGGCCTCGTATATTTCCTGTTCGCTTTCCTCAGCGGCCTTGCGACCGACCTCCGGATCCGCCCCAGCACCGAGTCCGCGAGTCGTCTCGCGACCGATATGAATTTTACTGGGAGCCTTAGCATGCACCAGAGCCTGAGCATCGGTATTGATTACCGAAAATTCCACACCTTGCATTTTTGCATCGATCATGCGGTTGATGGCCGATCCGCCACCGCCGCCTATGCCTATAACTTTGATCCGGGCCGATGTGTCGACCTCGGGCAGTATCTCTGCCATATATATGTAACTCCTTACCACAAGCCCTAAGCTGTGTTAACCACTAGCGGGTACAACGTCAACTCTAAACGGTTATAAAAAACAATGCAACTTTTTTATTCGGCTGTATGAAGCCAAATTTATCGTATAAATTATGTATTCTAAAATACTTATTTCTGCCTTATACAAGGTATATAAATTTGAACTAAATGTAGTATTGCTTATGCTTGAACAAAATTTGTCTGCATAAAAGTTTTCCACAACCTGTCATTCTTAGCCTAAAATAGGCCTCTAAATAAGCGCTCATGCTTTCGTTACTAGCGAGCTTGGCAGTTAGTTCATCCAAGGACAGGGCAACTCATTTACCCAATTAAGTACAAGCCGTGCATACATTGCAAAATGTACCTTCCCCTTCCCGCCCATTACGTGCTAGAACAAAAGAAAACCCCTCTAGTAAGGGGTTTTCAGAGGAATTATTGAATCTACGGGAGCAGGTTCTTGAATAGACCTTTGATCTTGTCGACCGTCTGGCCGATTTTGGCTCCCGGAGCCGCTTGAGGCGCGCCATGAGTCATGTTTTCCAGCATCAGCCCGATGGGAGCGGCGAAGGCCGGGTCATTGATGCGGTCAACAATACCAGTGAAGCCCTCAGGCTTCCCTACGATGGCCGGCAGCTGCAGCAACTCCTTGGCAAGCTCCTCGATACCAATCATCTTGGATCCGCCTCCAGTCAGGACAACGCCGCCAGGTAGCAGGTGGTCCTTGCCGATCTTCTTCAGCTCCCCGCGCACCAGATGGAAAATCTCTTCCAGTCGGGCGTCGGCGATGCGCTGCAGTTCACGGCGGGTCATGACGTTATCGTCGCTGTCGAGCTCCTCAATGCGGATTTTCTCGGTCATGTTCAGACGGGCAGTGTGGGCGCGACCGTATTTGAGCTTTATCTTCTCAGCCACGTCGATGTCGGTCTTAAGGCCGATGGCCAGATCGTTGGTAATGTGGCCCGCGCCGACGGGAAGCACGCTGGAATAGAGCACATCGCCCTCTTCATACACGGCGATGCCCGTGGTGCCGCCGCCAATGTCGATTACGGCAACGCCCAGTTCCATCTGACGCTTAGTCAGGACGGCGCGCCCGGCGGCCAGTGCGACCAGAACCTGGCCCTGAATTTCTATGCCGGCCTGATAAATGCTGCGGTTCAGGTTCTTGATAGCCGGGGTGGCACCGGTAATGATATGGCTCTCAACCTCAAGCCTCACGCCGTTCATGCCCACAGGATCCTTGATGTTGCTCTGAGAGTCAACGGCGTAGCTGCGCGGGAACACCTGGAGAATCTCGCGGTTAGGCGGCAGTTGAATGGCTGTAGCTGCCTCTTCCACCCGGTACAGGTCATCGAGAGAAATTTCATTGTCGGCCCGGCCGACGGCAATCACGCCCTTGGAGTTCAGGCTTTGTACGTGCGCGCCGTCGATAGAGATAGTCGCCCGGTCGATAGAGATACCGGAAATGCGCTCCGCCTCGTCGACGGCAGCAGTAATCGAGGACACAGTCTCATCCACGTCAACAACCACGCCCTTTCGCATGCCGCTTGTCGGGGCCACGCCGACGCCGATTACGCTGGGTTTGGCCGAACCCTCCTCGTGGAGGCCGACAATGCAGCAAACCTTAGTGCTGCCGACGTCGAGTCCGATGTAGATTTGTTCCGCGGGACCTGCTGCCATGTTGATTGCCAGTTTCTTCATTGAGCTAATTATAATGCTTATGTACTAGTGTGTGCAAATCGTGTGTACACCATGAGTATACGCTTTAGGATCGTTTCTGAAAATAAACGTGGCGAACACATTCCGTGTTCTACTTGGTCAGGATCTCCACGCCGTCGGGTAGCACCAGCACAGTATGCTCATGTTGTGAACCCAGGGAGCCGTCAGCGGTACGGATGGTCCAGTGGTCGTTATCAACGCTTATTTCATGAGTTCCAAGCGTTGCCATTGGTTCAATAGCGATAGTCATACCAGCCTTGAGCCGCATCCCACGACCGGCCGGGCCGTAGTTAAGTACCAGAGGATCCTCGTGCACCTGATGACCTACGCCGTGACCGCTCAGGTCTTCAATCACACCGAGCTTATCAGCTCGAAGACGCATCTCGATAGCGTGGGCGATATCGCCGAGCCGAGCACCTTCGCGGACTTGAGCAATCCCCTTGTCCAGCGATTGGTGCGTCGCGGTCAATAGCCTCTGAGCATCGCTTGAAATTTCGCCGACCGGAACCGTTACGGCTCCATCGGTAATCATGCCGTGATAAGTAACCCCGAAATCCAGACCCACGATATCACCGGCTCGCAGAATACGTTTGCCTGGAATGCCGTGAACTATCTCGTCATTGACCGAGATGCAGATAACTGCCGGGAAGCCCTCGTAACCGAGGAAGGCGGGTTCACCGCCAAGAGCCTTTAGCTCCGTTGCAGCCAGTCGGTCAAGCTCGCCGGTGGATATTCCGGGCACACACCTGGGCTCCAGAAAACGCAGCACAGCGGCCAGCATCCGGCCGCTCTCACGGATGGCCGTAATTTCGGCTGGGGTCTTAATTTGATTCATCATATGTTGAGTACCTTTATTATTCTGTCTTGAACTTCTTCTTGATTGCCGTTAGCGTCGATCGTGCACAGCAGCCCCTGATCACGATAATGATTCAGTACCGGCATGGTCTCCTGCTCATATTCCAGCCACTTTTCCGCTAATGCCCGCTCACCGTCGTCGGAGCGCTGGCGTTCGTGCAGGCGGTTGATACTGGTGGTCTTTTCGACCTGGAGCAGTACCACCGCCTGCAACCTGATGCCAGTCCGCTTGACATAGTCATCGAGCCAGCGGCTATCGTCTGCGGTACGAGGAAACCCATCCAGGACAACAGTATCTCCGGACTTGACCTTAGCCAGTGCCTCCCCTACGAGACCTTCAACGACGTTCGACGGAGCTAACCTGCCGCTGGCCAGGAGTTCCTCACCGCCCGACGATTGCCTCAGCAGTCGGCCGCTGGATATGTGTTTCCACCCCATAACAGTTTCCAGAAGATCGGCCTGAGTCGACTTACCGGAACCGGTTGCGCCCATGAAGAGTATTAGAGAGGCCATATTTGCACCAGATAGGGTGTAAATATTTCAACACCGATGACAACGGCAGCAACTGCCGTCACCATGACCGCGCCGGCTGCCATATCCTTGATCAGCTTGACTTGAGGATGGTGGTTGGGCTCAACCAAGTCCAGCGTCTTCTCAAAGGCCGTGTTCATAATCTCTGCGAAGAAAACGATCACAATGGCAAGCAGGACGACGCCCAAATCGCCAGTCGTCAATCGTAGGAACAAACCTGCTACCAGTACCATAACAGCGAACAATAAATGTATTCGAGCATTCTTCTCATGCTTTACGACATACTTGATGCCTCGCCAAGCGTGACCGAAACTAGTGGCTAATCTTTCCATGAAAACTCCCTATATGTAACACTGGCTTCTGCCATCAGGCTTTTATGCAACGTCTGCATAATCTCACGACCCTCGTCATCCTGATGATCGTAGCCCCCGATATGGAGTACACCGTGCAGGCATAGCAGAGCGACTTCATCGGCCAGCTCAATTCCCGCCTCACCAGCTTGGCGGGCCGCGGTTTCCAGGCTGATAGCTATCTCGCCGATGACGCCTTCAATGGCTTCGCCAGTCTCCAGATAATTGAAGGACAAGACGTCGGTGGCGTAATCGTTGCCGCTGTACTCGCGGTTAAGGCGTCGGATTTCAGTGTCGCCGACAAAGGTGACGTTGATTGTTCCTCCGGGCAGGCCAATCTCAGCCGCACGTGCGGCCAGAACACCGAAAACTCGGCCCATGGGTTCGGTATCTAGGCTTTCCGGTAAATCGCCGACAATCTCTAATTCTAGAGGGATGCTCATTTGCCGGCCAGTTTCGCCTTAACCACCGCCGATACCACGCCCCCTTCGGCCCGTGCTCCCACTTCCTTCATGACGGCACCGATGACGGCCCCCATCTGCTTCATGTCCGTAGCACCAAGTCGAGCGATGACGTCATCGACGATTGTCGCCAGCTCAGTCTCGCTCAACGCCTCCGGCAGGTAGCCGGCAATGATGGCGAGCTCGTTAACTTCGATATCGACCAGATCCTGCCTCCCGGCCGCCTGATATTGTTCGATAGAGTCACGGCGCTGCTTAGCCTCACGTTGCAGCACCTTCATGGCCTCATCGTCGTCCAGCCCATGGCCGGCTTTAATGGCTTCATTCTGCATGGACGCCCGCAACAGGCGGATGACGCCGGTACGAAGGCTGTCTCCGGCTTTCATGCTGGAGGCCATATCGGAGGTAAGAGTTTCGATAATTGTCATTGGTTTTCCTGTATTTCTTACCTAATTGTAGCACTTTTAAGCAATTTATTGGCTCATATCAAAAAAAGCCCCCTTGAGGGGGCTCTCTTATTACTTGTAGGCCTTAGCCTTGGCAAGTTTACGACCAGCCTTCCGGATGGCGATTTCGCGCTGAGCACGTTTGGTCAGCGTCTTCTCGAAGTATTTGTTACGACGTGCGATTCCGAGCACTCCCGACTGCTGCACCTTTTTGTTGAAGCGGCGGATTAAGTTCTCGATCGACTCTTTGTCGTCTTTGCGAGTTACTTGAAGCATAGTATCACCTCCTTTCGGGTGGCGTTGGGTCAGAGTTAAACAACTTGGCCTAGCTTAGCAGAAAAACGGCTTCCAAACAACTAAGCAGTAGCGTCCAAATGACCCGGCAGGCCAGCTAGGATATGAAAATGCAAGTGATCGACCAGCTGTCCGGCTGTCCGGCCGTTGTTGAGATGCACTTTGTAGGCGCCCTTGACCCCCACAAGCTCTGCTACCTCACTTACGGCAAGTAGCAGCCGCCCAGCCAGCGCGGCATCACTCAGGTCGTCAAGACGCGCGATGTGCTGCTTGGATACTACTAGGATGTGGATTGGGGCTTTAGGATGGATGTCACGGAAGGCAACGGCATCCTGGTTCTCCCAAATAAGTCCAGTGGAATCGGCAGCAAGTTTGCAGAATAGGCAATCATTCATTCCTGTATTATAACCCTAATAATCGACATGGCTAAACATGATATTAGCCCCATCCTCTCCTGACGTATCAGGATAGGATGGGGCCAATTAGACCTCAGATGGACACAAGGTCCATGGCTGATGCCATCTGATGGCGGAGCCTGGTGCAATCGCGCCTCGGCGTGAGGGTAGCGGGGTCAGCCGCCAGTATGGCGTTTGTGACCTGCTCACACAATCGGGACTTCGGCGGCACGGCTTGCTTGGGTGCGGACCCGTTGGCCCGACAAGGGCGACCGTCCCCCTCCGTCAATGCGGCGTGGGTGTACCCCAACTCTTCAGCAACCATGGAATGAAGGTCATGCAGCCTCGCTAGGTCGGCGTGTTGCAGCTCGTCCAGAATCATGTCATGGACGACCGGACCGATGCCGGCCAGGACGAGCATAGCCTCGACGCAGCGGATGACATTGCTTTCCTGGGTGACCTCATGTATGGCGGCCGATACGGCGATACCGAGCGTGGTGTTCATGCCGGCGCTCCGCTGAATTGCGGCATCGGGACAGCTGAGACGCTGCGACGTTCCTTCGCTTTGACCGGTTGGGCCTGGCGTCCGGAACGTTGGGAGCGAAGCTCCTGTAGTCTCTGTCGCATCTCGTCGAGGTTCATGCCTTCCAGCTCGTGGGGCTTGGCCGGAGCGGAGCCGCTGAAAATCGGCTGTGGCGGCACTAGGCTGTCATACTCGGCGCGGAACTTCAGACGGACCTTGGAACAACCGGTGCGCGGGTGGGCTTTGCAGAATGAGCAGTGATTCTCAGAGTTAGCCACGGAAGCAACTTCCTATCTACTAGGTTGAAAAACCTGATGACGGAAAAAAAGATAATCAAAACGCCGTGATGCTACTCGCTAAAGGGAGTGAGCTGCCTGAGCACACGCTTGCGCGCGCTCTTTGTAGAGGTCGATCAGCTGCTCGTGAGTGAGGTTCCCAAGCTTGGACGGTATGCACTCCAGATGCATCTCAAGCCACTCGATGTCCTCGACAAGTTGCTTGATGGACATCGTCTTTGTATTCAAAGAACCAGTAACGGCCATGCCGGTACTCCTATCTGGTTCCGGGCAGATCTGGATAATCTGCGTTCGTCGGATAAATGGGATTATACAGACGGCTATCTAAATCTGTCAAATAATTTTTACATATTTGACAATCAATAGTTCTAATGTTTTACGGATACTCTCAGAGCGCAGTCCTGGATAGCGTCTTACTTCTCGTGGGCGATGAATTCTTCCACCTTCTTAACCGTATCCATAAACTGAGCCGGGAAGACTATGGTGGAGTTCTTTTCGACAGCAATTTCCGACAGTACCTGGAGGTTACGCAGCTGGAGAGCTACGGGGTGAGCCGCGATGATATCGGCAGCCTGACCCAGTTTTGCGGCGCTCTGGAATTCACCGTCGGCGGCAATGATCTTGGCCCGCTTCTCGCGTTCGGCCTCGGCCTGCTTGGCCATGGCGCGCTGCATCGAATCCGGTAGCTGGATATCCTTGAGCTCAACCCGCTGCACCTCAATCCCCCACTTCTCCGTCGTACTATCAAGGATTGCCTTAACCTTGGTGTTGATGTCGGCGGTATTGGAAAGCACTTCATCAAGGGCGTGCTGGCCGACAATATTACGGACGGTCGTCTGGGCAATCTGGTTTATAGCTGAGATGACATTGTCGATAGCCACCAGTGATTTAGCCGGATCGACGACGAGGTAATACGTGACTGCGGCGACGCTGATGCTGACATTATCCTTAGTAATAACCTGCTGGCCGGGAACGGCCATGGTTATGATCCGCATATTCACTTTTTTCATCTGATCGATGACGGGAATAATCAGGCGCAGCCCAGGTTCACGGACCTTGTCCGAGACCCTGCCGAGACGGAATACGACGCCGCGCTCATACTGCTGCACGATACGGAGGCCGAAGACGGCCAGGAGGAACAATAATACGGCTAAAAAGTAGAAAGAATCCATGGAGCACTCCTGTTGTGATTAATTCGCTGGCTAGACTACGCCGTACCGGGTACGCATTTCCGCGACGATCATATCGATTTTTACCGTCTCCTGGGCCCCTGATGTCATATCACGGAGCAGGACGGTGCCGTCCTGGACCTCTTTCTGGCCGATGATAATGGCGTTGGCCACGCCAAGTTTGTCGGCCCGGGCCAGCTGGGCACCGATACCGTCTCGATCCACGGCTCCGGTAGCTGAAACACCGGCATCCAGGAGCTCTTCGATCAGGCGAAAAGCAGCCAGTCTCGCCGGCTCACCTAGGCTCGCCACATACACTCGTTTGGAAGTCGTGGTCGCCGGTACGGCGCCGCTGGCTTCGAGTTCCAGGATAATCCGCTCTAGGCCGGCGGCAAAACCTACGGCCGGAGTCGGCGTGCCCCCGAGAGACTCGACCAAAGCGTCATAGCGTCCGCCGCCGCCCAATGAGGCCTGCGCGCCTTCGCGTTCGCCGTAGAATTCAAAGACGGTACGGCTGTAATAATCCAGTCCGCGGACCAGCAGCGGGTTGAGCTCATAGTTGATACCGAGATCATCGAGATATTCTAGTACTCCTGAGAGATGCTTTTGGCACTCGTCGCACAGGTAGTTGAGCGTCTGTGGCGCGCCGCCGAGAATGACCTGAGTACTTGCCTCCTTGGAGTCCAAGACCCGCAAGGGATTTTTTGCCAATCGTTCACGGTCGATTTCGGCCAGCTGTTTGACGTTGTCATTGAGATATTCAATCAGGGCCTTCTTAAACTTTGGTCGGCAGGCCGCGTCACCGATGGAATTGACTTGGAGAGTGACTGCACCCAGACGCAGGCGTTTGAAGACGCGGTGGGCCAGCGTAATCAGCTGAGCGTCGGCGCTGGGATTGGCATCACCGAAGACCTCGGCGCCTATCTGCTTGTGCTGACGGTAGCGGCCTTCCTGCGGACGGTCGTAACGGAACATGTCCTCAACATAATACAGCCGTACCGGATGAGGCAATGAACCCATTCCGTGTTCAATGTAGGCGCGGGCAATCGCCGCCGTTCCTTCCGGCCGTAGTGCCAGACGTTTGTCGGAGCGGTCAACTAAAGTGTAGAGTTCTTTGTCTACCAGGTCGGTTCCCTGGCCTTGGGTCCGCAGGAACACACCCTCGTCTTCCAATAGTGGCGTCTCGATTCTACCGTAGCCAGCGTCGGTGACGGCAGAAGTAAAGGCGTTTGTGACGTAATCAAACAGCCGGCGGCGCTCCGGTAGAATATCATACATACCACGAACGGTCTGAAACTGCTGTTTAGCCAAAATTAACTCCTTTTGCTAGCCGAAAGCGTACCATAGGCGCGGTCTTTGAGGCAAGATGCACTAGATGCGCTTGACGCTGTCTATCCCCGGTAGTCGTTCCAGCCGTTTGATGATGTCGGCTAGCGCAAACAGATCCGGCACCTCAATAACGAATTCAACCTGAGAGTGCGTATCATTCAAATCAGATGTGTTGACCGAGCCGATATTGAAATTACCTTTGGAAACGGTCCCTGTCACGTCCGATAAGAGCCCGATCCGGTTGACGGCCACAAGCTGAAGGCGGCAGACCAACCTTTCTGGAACGTCGCTATGCGTTTCCCAGTGACAGGTGACGTAGCGCTCGGAGTCAACCGGCAAGTTACGGCAGGTAAAGGCGTGAACTGTGATTCCGGAACCACGCGTCACATAGCCAACGATCGGCTGCGGGAAGAGAGGCTGGCAACATGGCGCCAGCACGTATGGCAGCTCATCTAGGCCGCCGTCGAACATTACCTGTCCCGTCGCTTGTGCGCGTTTAATCACCGGAGTGGAGGCCGGACGGGCCGCGTCCGGAACCAGCCGCCGGATGGCGGCGATTACCCCGATACTGCTCTCGCCGATGGCGGCCAGCATGTCTTCGATCGTTTTCTGATGAAGGCCGTCAATGGCATCAGCCAGCTGGCGGGGCGGTAAATCCTCTAGGCGCTTGATTCCCCAGACCTTGAGTTCGGTTTCAAGCAAGACTCTGCCCGAGGCGATATTGGTCTCACGGCTGGCCGCCCGGAACCAAGACCGGATGCGGTTGCGGGCGTGCGGAGTCTTGACGAAGCTGAGCCAATCCCGGTTCGGTGACGCCTCGCGCCGGGTGATAATCTCCACCACGTCGCGATTCTCCAGACGAGTGTCGAGAGTTGCCATGCGGTTGTTGACGCGAGCGCCCATTGTCCGCAGACCGAGGTCGGAATGAACGGCAAAGGCAAAATCAACAGGGGTAGAGCCTTCCGCCAGGTCATAGAGGTCGCCACGGGGTGAGAATACGAAGATGCGATCGCCGAATAGTTCCAAGCGCGCGCTATCGACGAACTCCTGACCGCTGCCGACCAAAGCCTGAAGGCTGGCCAGCTGTCCCACCCATTTGAGTTTATCTGGCAGAGTGCCACCATGCTGTCCCTTGGCATAGGCCCCCGAGGATTTTTGAGCGTCATAGTAGAAGTGGGCCGATAAGCCGTGTTCTGCCTCCTCATGCATCAGCGGCGTACGGATTTGGATCTCGGTGATCTGCCCGTCCTCGGCGAACACCGTCGTATGAAGGCTCTGGTATCCGTTAGGTTTGGGGACGGCAATGTAGTCCTTTATGCGGTAAATCAACGGCTTGTAGTTCTGATGGATGACGCCGAGGGCCTGATAACATGATGAGATATCGGGTACGATCAGTCGGATGGCCGTGAGGTCGTAGATCTTATTAATATCGCCGTTCACCTTAACCATCTTCTTGTAGACGCTATAGAGGTGCTTCTGGCGGCCGTCTACTGTGACGACTTTGACAGACGCCCGTTCAAGATTCAAAACAATGGCAGCCTTAAGGATGACAATGTAGTGTTCGGCTTTAGAAGTCGTCTGGCTGACCAATGAATCTAGTTTTTTGTACTCGTCCGGCATGAGGTAGAGAAAACTTAGGTCTTCAATTTCGCATTTGAGCTGCCCCATTCCCAGCCGGTCGGCCAGCGGTGCGAAGACGTCCAAGCTCTCTCTGGCAATCCGGATCTGCTGATCCGGGTTCAAAAAATTCAGAGTTCGCAGGTTGTGCAGCCGGTCGGCCAGCTTAATGAGTATCACGCGAAAATCCTTGGCGGTCGCTAGCAAAAGCTTGCGCAGGTTCTCGTTGGTGGCTTCCAGGCGCGCGCTGTCTTCGGCGGGACCGGCCATGGCCTCGATGGCAGCCAATTTGGTGACGCCGTCCACGAGCTGGGCAACGTTATCGCCGAAAACTTTTGTCAGCTGCTCCACTGTCGTGGATGTGTCCTCGACCACATCATGCAACAACGCCGCCATTATCGTCTCGTGGTCCAGCCCCCACTCCGCCACCGTCTCAGCCACGGCAACCGGGTGAATGACGTAAGGTTCGCCGCTGCGCCGCGTCTGCGACGAGTGTGCCTTGGCCGCGTATTCAAGCGCGCTGTCGATGGCGGCACGCTGCGCGGGCGTGAACCGTTTAACGTCGTAGTGAATAATCAGTTTATTCATATCTAAGCTCTGAGATGACGAGCTGCAAGCTGGCCCGCCCTTGCCATTCATTTTTATTCAGTCGGCCCAAAGCCGTTAGCTTCTGACCTGGTTTCAAATCGGGATAGCGAGCACACAAACCGAATCCGACCGCCCCCACATTACGTCCGTCTGCGTCCTGAAGGCTCAGTTTCAGGTGGTTGGCTTCCTTACCGATTTTGCGGACCTCTTGGGCAACCAAGCCGCCCAGAGCCAGAATTGGTTCGGGATTGGCCGCCCCGAACGGCTCCATGAGCTCCAGCTGCTCTAGCAGGTCCCAATCGGCGCTGGCAATACCCTCGAGCTGGGCGTCGGCGGTTAGCTCAGGGGCAGCCGCCGTATCGGCGCCGCTTAAGGCGTAATAGACTTGCAACCCCTCCCTCAAGGCTCCTATATTCTCGGTCGGCAGCGTGAACCCAGCGGCAAAGAAATGGCCGCCGAACTTGGTGAGCAACGACGCATTGGCCCGCAAGGCTTCCACCATATTAAAACCGCCAAGACTGCGCGCCGAGCCCTTGGTAACCTCACCCATAACTTGAGCCACCAGAACCGGCTTATGCCATTTTTCGACAAGTTTTGAGGCGACAATGCCAACAATACCGTGGCTCCAGCCTGAGCCAGCGAGCAGTAGGACCACGTCCTCGGCATATTCTTCAGCCAAGCGGTCGGCCTCTCTGTATACGGCAGCCTGAGTCGACCGACGCTCTTCATTAAGGATATCCAGCTCCTGAGCAATGGCGGACGCCCGAACCGCGTCTGTGGTCATCACCAGCTCCAGGCTGCGCGCAGCATGATCCAACCTACCGGCAGCATTCATCCGCGGCCCTAGGATGAAACCTAGGTGACTGGACGTAATTCCTGAGATATCGATGCCGCCGACGCCCGCCAGCGCCCTCAGCCCGGGGCGACGGGTCCGCCTCATTACCTTCAAGCCGTAGGCCACCAGCACGCGGTTCTCGTCCACCAGGGTGACTATATCGCAGACCGTGCCGAGGGCGACCAAATCCAGCAGCCATTTTTCCTGGCCGGCCGCCGGAACGCCCGTCAGCTGCTGCAGTGCCTGGACCACCTTAAACGCCACACCGGCCCCGCACAGGTCCTTGAAGGGGTAAGTATCGTCAGGACGCTTAGGATTGACCACGGCGATAGCCTGAGGCAACTGCTCCGGTACGGCATGGTGGTCGGTAATGACTAGGTCAAGTCCGTTCTCCCGCGCCCACTGGGCTTCTTCAACGCTGGTTATTCCGCAGTCCACGCTGATGACCAGGTCGACACCCTGTCCTTTCAACGTTTGGAGAGCTGTCAGGTTAATGCCATAGCCTTCTTCAAAGCGGTCGGGAATATAGCTGGTGGCGGTTATGCCGTGGAAGGCCAGTCCCTCGATCATGATAGCGGAGGCCGTTATGCCGTCGATATCGTAGTCGCCGTAAATAACCACTTTCTCCTCGCGGGCGGCGGCCAGCAGAATACGCTCCGAGCAGGCCCGCATATCGGTCATGCTTAGCGGATCATGGAGATGCGTATCGTAATCCGGCTTCAGAAAACGCTGCACGTGCGTCTCCTCCGTGATGCCTCGGCCTGCCAGAATATTCCGAATGATAGAAGGAACGCTCTCTTGCATAGGCATAGTTTACCACTAAGGAACATTAAAAATGCCACCCTTAGAGGCGGCTATTTTCTCATGATTCGTATGGACGACTAAAATTTGCGGGCTAGGAAATAAAAATTCGGATCACTGCGACGAACGAAACCAGGTGGCGGTTCGGGAATGAACCTTCCCCTGTCGGAGCGGCCGATGCCGGAATCGTCATGCAGCCCGATGAGAATAGAGTGGAAAATCCTGATCATAGCGTGTTACTTGTTCCCCGCCGCGATTGGCTCTTGAGGACCAGTCCTTGTAGTTCCCGGTACAAGAGAAATTTGGGGTTGGCGGCATAAACCTTGGCGTTACCCTCTAGAGTAACCTTGACGAAGCCGACTTCAGCCAGACGCTTGAGCTCACGCTGGACATTGCCGGGATCCTCTTTGATCATTTTGGCGAGACCGCGGACGTGCATGCGGAAATCAGGATACTTCGTGAAGATGACGATTATCTTGCGGCGGGTTTTGGATGTAATGAATAGTTCTAACATTTGTTTTTAAGCCGATTTTTTAGTTTTGGGCGTTGTTGAAATTACTATAGTCCGAGCATAAGCATAATGCAAGTAGTTTTTACAACGAAAGCCCCCACAGCTTGTCAGCTACGGGAGCATTTCTCGTGATTCGGCTAGTTTTTAACTTTGGCCAGCTGCTTCTGGCGATAATTGTGCCAGGTTACGAGCAGCGGTGAAGCGTTGAAGATGGACGAGTAGGTTCCGGACGCCACTCCAATCAACAGAGCCAGAACGAAGTAGCGGATGCTCTGGCCGCCGAAAAGCAGCAGCGCTAGCAGCGTCAGGATGACGGTCAGGGAGGTGTTGATGGAACGGGCCAGGGTTTCCAGAATACTGTGATTAACGATCT
Organism: Candidatus Saccharimonadia bacterium; assembly: GCA_038244585.1. GTDB lineage: Bacteria > Patescibacteriota > Saccharimonadia > UBA4664 > UBA4664 > UBA4664. The sequence goes on from JBBRTI010000003.1 coordinate 45,278, forward strand.
CCTCAAAGCTCCCCTTCTCGCGGCGCAGGTTCTCGCGGATACGGTCAAAGACAACGATGGTGTCGTGAACGCTGAAACCGATGACCGTCAGGATGGCCGTAACGAACAGGGCGTCGATCTCGATGCCGGAGAAATGGCCAAGCAGGCTGAAGATACCCAGGACGAACAAGGCGTCGTGAAGCAGCGCGGCGATTGCCATGAAGCCGACACTCCAGCTGGAGGCCGGCGCCGGAACGTTACGGAAGGCAAAGGCGATGTAGAGGACGATGGCCATGCTGGCGATGAGCAGGCTGATGAGAGCGTTGCGGGCGATGTCTCGCGATACGGTCGGGCCAACGGAGTCAAAACTCAGCTCCTGCAGGCCTTGGGCACTGAGGGCGGTCTTGAGCTTCTGATGATTAACTTCATGCTGCGACTGAGGCGAGGGGTCGGTGAAGCGGATTTGGGTCTGACCCGATCCCGTCGGGACTATCTGGACGTCTTTAAGGCCGATTGCGCCACCGGCGCTCCGCACGTCGGCCGCAATCACATTACCTTTAACCACGCTCAGTTGGCCGGAATTGAAGTCGATACCCAATTTCAGACCGAACAAGACCAATGACACTAGTCCTGGAACGATGATAATGATTGAGATGGCGTACCAAATTTTGCGGCGCCCGATTATATTCACGATAGTTCCTCCGGCTTCAGACCGTAGAGCTGCGGCTTGCGTGACCATTCGGCCCGAATCAATTGCCGCATCAGCGTCCGCGTAATGACGATGGCTGTAAACAACGACACCAGCACGCCCAGCCCCAGAGTTACGGCAAAGCCGCGGATAATGGGCGTAGATCCTGACGATGCGAACAAGATAGCGCAGGTTATCAGTGTCGAGACGTTAGAATCGCGAATGCTTGTCCAAGCACGAGTGAAGGCGGTTTCAAGGGCTGCCACGTAGCTCTTACCGGCACGCAACTCCTCTTTCATGCGCTCAAAGACAAGAATGTTGGCGTCCACCGCCATGCCGATACTTAGGATGAACCCTGCGATTCCGGCCAGAGTCAGGACGATGGAATAGCCCGGTATGAAGACGCTTAGCTTATACAAAGTCAGAGTAATTGTGGTGTAGATGATGAGTGCCAGAACGGCGACGACGCCAGCCAGACGGTAGTAGAGCATCATAAACAGGGCGACTATACTGAGGCCGATGATACCGGCGACTAAGCTGCGCTGCACGCTCTCCTTACCCAGTGAGGGACCGACACTGCTCTGGGCGACCAATGTCACCGGCACCGGCAGGGCTCCGGCTGTGATCTCTTCAGCGATAGTGCGCGCCTGCTTGATGTCGAGATTGCCGGAGAGGATGGCCGTACCGTCGGTAATGGGCTCGGTGGTCGCAGGGCCGAAGGTCGGCTGTCCGTCAAGGAGCGTCAGCAGATAATTACCATTTTGGCTGAGTTTGGTAGTGAGGTCGCCGAATTTCTTGGTGCTGTCACCGGGCTTCAGTTGCAGTCGGACGACCGGCTGGGCTTTAGTCGGGTCATAATCGGCGGTAGCGGAATCAACGTCTTTACCGTCAATGCCGGTAGGCTTCTGAGTTCGGCCGTCAGCCGAAACTTCCAAAAATTCCAGGTTGGCCGTCTTACCGATGCGGTTGATGGCCTCGCCCGGGTCCTTGACGCCCGGGAGGCTGACCATGACCCTGTTTGTTCCCTGGCGCTGAACGGCAATTTCCGAGGTGCCACCGAAGTTGGCGCGCTTCTGAATGACGGCGATGAGCGACTCCAGAGCTTTATCGCGCTCGGCGGCGGGCGTCTTGGTCAAATCGGCCTGAAAGACCAGCTGTGCGCCGCCCTGCAGGTCTAGTCCCTGCTGCACTTTCAGGGTAGTCTTTTTGATGCCTATAGCGCTCAGAATGGCATCCTCACGCGGAATTGCCAAAGCTGTCGTAACAACCGCGAGCAACATGATAAGGGCGAACTTCAGCCGTAGACTCATAATGTTACAGATAATAGCCGACCGAGGCCTGCCGCGTCAATTCTTAAGCCAAGCTTAAAAGTCAGTCCCAGTGTGCAACTACGTTATTGACGCGGTCCATGACCGTAGAAGGGTCGATCCTATCTTCATCGGTATAGTAGTGCGACACGGAAAAAAAGCTGTCGGGAATATAGAGGTAGTGCAGCTCATCGACCAGGCCGTTAAGGCGCTCGATAACTTCGGCCGGACCGACCGGTATTGCCGCCACGATCCTCTCGGTGTGAATGCGTCCCAAATAATGCAGGGCGGCATCGAACGACAGCCCGTTTTTGACGCCGTCGGTAGCGATAATAATCGTCCGGCCTTCCAGCTGGGCAGGGTCGGCCAAGCCGTTATCACCAATGACGGCTGTCATCTGATACATCTGGCGGATTTTCTCTTCTTCCACCCAGTTGCGCATATCCTCCATGTAGCCTTCCATCTCGCCGGTGGAGATCATGGAGTTATAAGTGAAGAGGCCTGTCTGGTCCATAGTGCCGATAACCAGGCTATTATCGCCGGGGGCCGTGATTCGCGAGGTCATGAGCATCGACAGTGCACTGTGAAGGCGGCGGGCGATCTGTTCGCCCACCACGACTCCGCCCGGCGATAGCGCGACGACGGCGGTATTGTCCCAGCGGTATTGGGTGAGCTGATCGGCAAGTTGGTCACCAGCCTGGGCGCGATCATGGAAATACATAAGCACATTGTAGCAGGTAACGATAGAACCAGCGTTACAGACTGCGCTACACTAGTCAATATGAATGAACTACGACAGTATTACCTGGTAGCCCCGCTCGCCTACACGGGTGAGGCGCAATCGTTTACGTATCATTACGATGCTGGCGAATTGGCAACCGGGCAGATTGTCTCAATTCCCCTGGGACGCCGCGCCAGCCAGGGCGTTGTCATGACGTCCGTCGGCCTGCCGGAGTTTAAGACCCGCAGCATCACGGGACCGGTGGATGTGGCACCGCTGCCCCCGTACCTCTTGGAACTGGGTACCTGGATGAGTGCTTACTACGCCTCCAGCGCCTCCAGCGTCTGGAGCACTATGCTGCCGACGGGCATCACCAAAAAACGCCGGGAGCCGCGGGCCACAGTCAAACCAAAGGCGGGCGGTCTGCCCGGGCACGTCTTGACGGACGAGCAGGTCGAGGCGCTGCGCGTAATCCGTGCCTCTTCCTTATCAGCCCACCTCCTCCAAGGCGTGACCGGTTCGGGCAAGACCCGGGTCTATTTGGAACTAGCAGCCGAGGCGCTGGCGGCCGGACACTCCGTTATCGTGCTGGTCCCCGAAATAACCCTGACCCCGCAGGTGGTGGCGCAATTTGAAGCCGCCTTCGGAGAAGCAGTCATTTCGACTCATTCCAAACTAACCGAGGCACAGCGGCACGCAATTTGGACTGCGGCCAGTGAAGCAACGGCAGCCAGTCGGCCGTGTATTGTCGTCGGTCCACGATCCTGCCTGTTCCTGCCGCTTCACTCGCTGGGACTGATCGTCATCGACGAGGCCCACGAAACCAGCTATAAGCAGGAGCAGCACCCTCGCTACAACGCCATCGCGACGGCGGCTAAGCTGGCTGGGCTGACCGGCGCACGTCTAATCCTGGGCAGTGCCACGCCGGGACTGAGTGAACTCTATCTGGCCAAGGCCGGCCGTATCGGACATATTCTCATGGGGCGCCGCGCCAACGACATCGCCCACGCCCATGCCAGCATTATCGATCTGCGTGACAAGGACGGCTTGGGATTGAGCAAATTTATTGCTCAACCACTGGTGGATGCCGTCACCGCGACGCTCGATGTCGGCCGCCAAAGCCTACTGTATCTCAACCGCCGTGGCAGCGCCTCAAGCCAGGTCTGCGGCGATTGCGGTCACGTCTCCGTCTGCCCGAACTGCCTGCTGCCGCTCACCTTCCACGCCGATTGGATGCGTCTGGTTTGCCACCACTGCAACTACCGCCGGCCCAGCGAGGCTGTCTGCCCGGAGTGCGGCGGCATGGACGTCAAATTACTTGGCGGCGGTACCAAGCGCATCGAGGCTGAGGTCGAGCGGCTCTGGCCGGACGCCCGCATCGCCCGCCTCGATCGCGACAGCGCCACACTGGCGCATATCAAACAGGTCTACGCCGGGCTCAAGAACGGTACCATCGACATAATCATCGGGACGCAGATGATTGCCAAAGGTCTGGATCTGCCTCGCATCGATACCGTCGGCGTCGTCTCAGCCGACACTATGCTGCACCTTCCCGACTTCGGCGCGGCCGAGCGGACCTACCAGCTGATCACCCAGGTCTCCGGCCGAGCCGGCCGCGGCGATAGGGCCGGCGTGGTATTCATTCAGACTTATACGCCGGACCACCCCGCCATCGTAGCCGCAGCCACAGGCGACTACGCCGGGTTCGCCGAGGCTGAACTGGCCCAACGCCAGCTGCTCGGCTACCCGCCCTTCAGCTACCTGCTGAAACTGACAGTCGCCGGTCGGGATCGCATGTCCGCGGTCGCTGAGGCCGAAGCCTTTGCCGCCGCCCTACGCAGGCACGTTGGACTTGATGTCACGGGCCCTGCACCGGCATTCATCGAGACCCAAGGAGGCCGTTACCACTGGATTATTACCGTCAAAGCCGCCCGCCGTACCGCTCTGGTGCAGATTGCCGGACAACTACCGGGTGACCACTGGACGGCCGACCTCGACCCGATTAATCTGCTTTAGACAAGCCCCTCAAAACCCGCTAGAATATCAAGTAATGACAGCTGACGATATCATCACCATACCCAATCCCCTGCTGCGGGAACGGAGCAAGCGAATCGGCCATGTCGACGGATCGACCCAAGCTCTGGCCGAAGGTATGATTTCGGCGACGCTCGAATGGGAGGCCAGCCGCGAGCATGAGTTCGGCGCCGCGCTGGCCGCCATCCAAGTGGCCCAACCCTATCGGATTGTAGTCATCCGAAACGACTTCGACGACAAGGCAGACAAAAGCTTCACCGTCTTTATCAACCCTGAAATTGTTAAGCAAGAAGGCATACCGGTTGAGGAGCTGGAAGGGTGCTTAAGTGTTACTGATATCTACGGCAGCGTAGCCCGCTACCCTAAGGTTAAAGTGAAGGCCCTCAACCTGGACGGCAAGCCGTTCCGTGTCACGGCCACCGGATTCCTGGCCAGGGTCTTCCAGCACGAAATCGATCACACCAACGGCGTTGTCTTCGTAGACCGTATCCACGACCCTCATAAGCTCTACCGGTTGGAGTCGGATGGTAAATTCACCCCCCTAGCCGCCGTGGAACTGGGAATCAAACGACCTTGACGGACAATGTGCGCAGCCTGGTCTTCTTCGGCACAGACGCTTTTAGCCTGCCATCATTGCAGGCGCTGATTGAGGCCGGCTACACCATCGAAGCCGTTATCACCAAGCCTGACGCCCGCGTCGGTCGGGGCCGTGAGCTGGCCGCGCCTCAGGTCAAACAGCTGGCCGCCCGACATGGAATCACAGTCCTACAGCCAGCCAGCGGTGTCGAACTCGTCGACGCCACCGCGACGCTGACGTCCAGTTACGGTGTTGTTGTCGCCTACGGCCGCATTATCGCTCCGGCCGTACTGGAGCGGTTCAGCGTCGGCTTGGTGAACGTCCATCCGTCCCTGCTACCCAAGTACCGGGGGCCGGCTCCAATTGAAGCGGCCATTTTAAACGGCGATGATAAAGCCGGCATCAGCATCATGAAGCTTGATGCCGGTATGGACACCGGACCGGTTTACCTCCGCGAACCCGTTGTCCTATCTGGCCATGAAACTCGGCCGGATCTCTACTACCGCCTGGCAGATTACGGAGCTAAACTTCTGGCGAACAACCTGGCCGACATCACAGGCGGCGTCATCGTGCCAGTTCCCCAAGATTCTTACTCCGACGAGCTCGTATCGGTCACCGCTATGCTCACCAAGAGCGACGGCGTCATCGATTGGATTAGGCCCGCGGTAGTTATCGAACGCCACGTCCGGGCCTACCTAGGCTGGCCTGGCAGTAAGACGATGGTCGAAGGCATCGACGTCACCATCACCGCAGCTCGCACCGGTGACAGCCTGCTGATGGTGGGAACCGGCGAGACCGGTGCCCAACCCGGCACTGCCTTCAAGACAGCGACCGGTGAGCTGGCTATTGTTACCGGGCACGGCGAGTTAATAATCGAGCGCCTCAAGCCGGCGGGTAAGAACGAAATGACCGGCCAGGCGTTCCTAGCCGGTCATACCCTCTGACCCGAAACATTATTTTTTTCGGCGGAACATGGCAGCGCGGGTCTTAAACCATCCGGCGCCTTTTTCGGTGTGTCGGATATTGGTTTCTTCCTCGGCATCGGCAGCCTCACGCTCCGGATCCGAGTGACTGAGCAGTACCTGATATCGCGCTATCGTAGCCTTGTACCAAGCATCGATGTCCGGACTAACGGCCTTGAACTCCGTATGTACTATTTTACCGGAGCCAGGATCCCTGACATCCTCACGTTTAAGCAGGTTCTGGCGAAACGCCTGCCCCATTACCGCTTCCAACTCGTCTGTGTCATTTCCCGCTTCCGTCAGAGCTCGTTTGAAATAGTTTAGGCGCGCTTTGAGGCCATCCCCAGTAGCCTCGGCCTTCAAAGGCGATAGGTTGAGAAGTTGGTCAAGGGCCGTAGGCTCGTCTCTCTCGGGAGCGGGCGTTACGGCTGGTGCTTGTAGCACTGCCTGACCCGGCGTCTGTGACAGCCGTTGCAAGGCCTCCTCACGCATATCCATGATTGAGTTCGCCGCCACCAGCCGGCCTTTATCAAAGCGAGCCGACGCGGGAACATCATACGTAATCGTTCCGTCCTCATTTTCCTCAGCCTGCAGATATTTACGCTCGACCCAATGTGCGGTCAGGCGGGCAATCTCTTCAACGCTGTTCGCCTGCTGATACTGGTCTATGGAGGTGTGTTTAATTGAGTATTCCCGGTCCAACTGCTTGCGGGCTTCTGCAACGGGGTCAGCCTGCTCTACGCCTGCCGCGGTCGCTTCCTTGCTCTGTTGCTGTTTGGCCAACCCCAGAGTCTTGGAGTACTGGGTCGAGAGCCATTCGAGCCGGCGGGCATGATCAAACAGCCGCAGATTTAAGGCCTTCTCATATTTAGAGAGGCCCAAACCGTTGGTCACGATACGGCTGTTGACGTCATTACTGTCTATTTTGTGGTACTCAATCTTTTCATTACCTGCTTCGAAAAAGTCTTGCTGAATACGGGATTGAATCTCTTTTGTCGTCAAACCCCTGTATGACTCCGTTAGGGCGTCGCGAGCCTTTTGGGTCGGATACTTTTGTTGCTCACGTTTAGACACGGAAGAGCCGGTTTCGGACGTACCAACATCAGACGGAGCAGGGGCTTCTACGGCCGCGGCTGCCCGTTCCGGCTCGCCAATGAAAGGCAATTCCGGCAGGGCCGTCGGTGAATTCGGGTCTTCCGGACCGCGTGGACCGGCTGATTCGGGGGGCGTTGGCATGCAAAAACTCCAGTCGTTCTTATCTGGATTATACCATAAGCGTTAGAGGTCTTTGAGCAGGCGGTCGATCTCCGCGGCATAAGCGCCGCCGGTATCAAGCTTGAGCAATAGACGTGGCACGAATTTCGATTCCAAATGGTGCGCCAGGGCTATCTGTAGGCCGTTCTGGGTCGCCTGGACGCGTGTCCAAAGCTTTTCCTGTTGCGGTCCGGCAACAAGCAGACCTATCCACACCGTGGCGTTACGCAGGTCAGGCGCAGCGTCGACGCGGGTCACGGTAACCGTGGCCGCATCACGCTCTAAAAATTCCACCAGTGATTTGGCCACGACCTGCTGGATAACGCTTTCCATTTTTGCGACTCGTTGTGACATGGCTAGAGAGTGCGGGCCTTGGTCTCTGTGGTATAGAATTCGATGGTATCTCCGATTTCAACCGTGACCGGAGTCGTAACGCTCATGCCGCAGGTTTCGCCCTCGAAGGCTTCTTTGACCTGCTGCTTGTCCTTCTGAAGCGTCTTGAGGGTGCCTTCACCGATAACTGCCTTGCCGCGCCTAATGTGTAAGGTTTGTTTTGGCTGAATATGGCCGCTGGTAATCTTACCGCCGCAAACGGCCGTTCCCTTACCGATTTTGAAGACCCCGAGGATTTCCAGCTCGCCGGTAACAGTTTCTATGACTTCCGGCTCCAACATACCCTCAAGCGCGTCGCGCAAATCGTCGGTCAGCTCATAAATAACTTTGTAGAGGCGCACGATGACGCTGTCACGGTTGGCCATGGCCTTCAGGGCGCTGCTCATCGAGACGTTGAAACCTATCAACAGGGCTCCGGCCGTTCTGGCAAAGACGACATCACTTTCGGAAATATCGCCCACCGCGGAGGATACGACCTTTACGGCTACTTCATCGTTGTGCAGACGTGCCAGGCTCTCGAGCAATGATTCCAATGAACCTTGAACATCGGCTTTGATGACGACGTTAAGTTCCTTTATGTTTCCCGCCGAAATGGCAGCATTAAGCTGTGAGGCGTCGATTTTCTTCACGCCCAGGCTCTTGGCCTGTTGGCGGTGAATAGCGCGGGCGGCAGCGTCGCGGGAGGCCTTTTCGTTGTCCTCTGAGTGGAAATGGTCGCCGAAGGCCGGCACGGCCTTAAGGCCGGTCACAACGGCAGGCATGCCGGGGCTGGCGACGGCGATTCGCTTGCCGCGATAATCGCCCAGGCTGCGGACCTTGGCGTAGGTGCTTCCGGCCACGATGTAGCTGCCCACCTTTAACAGGCCGTTCAGGACCAGGACAGTTGCGACGGGTCCTTGTCCGGCGTCGAGATGGCTCTCAATGATGACGCCGTCAGCCGGGCCGTCCGGAATGGCACGGAGGTTTTCAATATCGGCCACGAGCAGCACGACGTCCAATAGTTCATCAATACCGGTTCCCTCTTTGGCAGAGACTTCGACGGTGATGGTCTTGCCGCCCCAGTCTTCCGGCTGCAGCCCGATTTCAGTCAATTCAGTACGTACCCTGACAACGTCGGCGCCTTCGCGGTCGATCTTGTTGATGGCGACCACAATCTGAACGCCGGCCTCCTGAGCGTAGCGGATGGCTTCTTTGGTTTGCGGCTTCACGCCGTCATCGGCTGCGACCACAATAATGGCGACATCAGTCATGCGGGCACCATGCTGGCGCAGGGCGGAGAATGCTTCATGCCCCGGGGTGTCCAGGAAGGTAATCCAGCGCTCGCCGCGTTTAATCTGGTAGGCGCCGATGTGCTGAGTGATGCCGCCCGATTCCTTGGCCGCGACGGACGTCTTGCGGATGGCGTCTAGTAGCGAGGTCTTACCGTGGTCGACGTGACCCATAACAGCAACAATCGGCGGACGGAGCTGGCCCACGCCCTCGGCTAACTTGACCCTTAGCGGCGCGGCCTCGTCCTCTTCGGCTGGTTCCGGCGCAATTTCAAAGCCCAAATCGCTTGAAATGATGGCTGCAGTGTCAAAATCGATCTGCTCGTTGATGGTAGCCATGACGCCGTTTTTCATCAACTCAGCAATCAGCCGGGTAACCGGCATATCAAGGCGTTCCGCCAACTCGCCGACCCTGATTACATCCGGTACGAGAATGGGTTGCTTGTCTTCGGTTGTCTTGAGCTCGGCCATGTCTACCTATTTCTTCTTTATGGTGCGCGGCAGGATTTCCCTACAGTGCTCATTACTACAACTATAATACCCCCGTCCCGGCATTATTTGCTCAGGATCGGGCTGGAGGACACCACTGGCTAGAACCAGACGGCGCATCTCCGTTTTGGGGGCCTGCGTTCGGCAGACCCGGCACCGCCGCAGCGGCGTGTGTCCACGGCTTGGCATCTGCTTACGCTTCAGCCTTCTTTGTACGTGGCGACTTGAGGCTTAAACTCAGCTTATGAGAGTCTGCGTCGATAGTGATGATGCGGAACTTCTTGGTCTCGCCCATCTTCACGAGCGTGGAGGGATCCTCGACGTGAGAGTCAGACAGCTCGCTAATGTGAACCAGTGCCTCAATTGACGGCGTCACCTGGACGAAAGCTCCGAACGGGGTGATGCGGGTAATCTTACCCTCGACTTCATCGCCCACCTTGTACTTGGCAGCGTCCTTGACCCACGGGTCAGGCATGAGCTGCTTCATGCTGAGGCTCAGCTTGTCGCGGTCGATGGAAATAATCTTAGCTTCGACCTTGTCGCCCACTTTGACGTAGCTCGAGGGATTGTCGACACGATCCCAGGCGATCTCGGAGATATGGACCAAACCTTCGACCCCATCAACATTGACGAAGATTCCGAAGTCCACGACACCGGTGGCAACACCAGTAACGGCGTCTCCAACTTTCATCTTGGCAACTTTGCCTTCGGTGTCTTCACGCTTAGCGGCCTTTTCGCTCAAGATGAGCTTATTGTCGCGGCGATTGATATCGAGGACACGGACGTTTAAAGTCTTGCCTGTCAGGCCGTTCAGACGGTGGAGGATTTCGTCCTTGTCGGCACCTGAAACGCGGGGGTAGTTCTCGGCCGATAGCTGCGATACTGGCAGGAAGCCACGGATACCGTCGACTTCGATGAGTAGGCCACCTTTGTTGGCGTCGAATGCAGTGACCGCAAAGACTTCGCCAGCGTTGAAGCGCTCTTCGAGCGATTCCCAGCCTTTTTCCTTAGCGACCTTCTTGAGGCTGAGAATGGCGTAGCCGTTCTCGTCCTCGGGATCCATGACGGAAGCCGAAATAACGTCGCCGGGCTTGATGTCCTGCGAGTGTTCGATTTCCCGTCCTACGACGAGACCGGTGCCGCGCGGACCGAGGTCCAGCCACACTTCGTGCTTCTCAGCCGCAATGACGGTGCCTTCGATGACATCGCCGGGGCTCATAGCTCCGACGCTGGACTCAGCGAGCAGGTCTTCCATGGTGATTTCTTTTGTCTGTGCCATATTTGTAAGTTTCCCCGGCAGCTGCCAGGTACTTCTCCCTTCAAAAAAAATTTCACTCTGCTTGGCAATTGGAGTGATTAGCCCTATTTTACGATACATAAAGCCCCGCGTCAAAGGTGAGGCGGGGCTTTATGGCTGTCAGGAGGAGCATGCTCATTCCTGCCAGTGGCGATTGATTACAATAATGTATTAATTTAGCAGAATCAACGAGTCCGTCACCAAGGAATGAGTATGCTCCTCCTGGCAATTCTAGGCCGTTAGACGCGGACGCGGATTGCCCGACGAACGCGCAGCTGGCTCTGGCGCCAGTAGAGTGCTGACGTAACGAGGGCAGCCAGTCCAATCAGGCCGTCCTGCGTCGCTCCGGTGTCAGGGATGACGCCGGGAGAGGTCTCGGCCCCGTCGACGACGGCCGGTGTAGGCGTAGGCGTTGATTTAGCAGAGGCAGACGCGCTGGCACTCACTGAGGGTGAGGCCGAAGTAGCCTTAGTCTGCTGATTCTGCAACTCCTGGTCATGGCGCAGCTGTGACTGGCGTTGGGAATTACCGTACAGGAACGTAGCCACGACGATACCGCCGATAATTAAAAGTCCGATGGCGGTCTTAACTGAATCGCGCATAATGTTATTTTCTCCTACTTACGCCGGTTATACGCTTATCAAGCCATAACAACAAGCATAAGTAAAATAATATATCGAAAAACGACCGGGTGTTGCCGAGGAGAGGACACCTTGGAGGGGCCAAACCCAAGCAACACTCGATCGTTTTTTATTCGCTGCGCCGGCCATTGCCAGCCAACAAGCGGGGGTGGGGCTTCGTCCGTCACCAAATAACAAGGAGGTGAGCACTCGTACTCAGTTGGGAAAAGCCCCATCGCCGCTTATCACCCTCACTTTATGCCCGATGGCTGCATAAACGTTATATACAATGTAACACTAATCATAAGTATTGTCAACTCCTGCGGCCGTTTTAAAAGCTTTACCCGGCAAAAGTCGCTTATACACAGATTCTTCATTACGCTTATGCTCGACAGTAAAATTGTCGCCTAGTATAGTGAATACTATCAAACGAGCAGGAGGGTGAGCTTGGATTTCTTGGCAAATTTCACAGACCAAACGTTCGTACCCGGACGCTATTTCATGTGGTCCCCGAATACTAAGACCATCACCTTTGATGAACGTCGAATCGACACGAACAACGGGCGGCTGGCTCTCCTCCATGAGCTCGGTCACGCCCGCCTCGGCCACCGTATCTACAAGTACGATATGGAGCTGCTTCGCATGGAAATGGAAGCCTGGGACATCGCCCGTGATCTAGCTCCCCTTTACGGCGTCTCGGTCAACGAAGCCCATATCACCTCGACCATTTCCAGCTACGACGAGTGGCTAACCAAGCGTGCCACCTGTCCCGACTGCAATAATTTCAGCCTCCAGCACGGCCGAGACTCTTACGGCTGCTTTGCGTGCGGCGCCAAATGGGTTGTCAACTGGCGCAAAGACCGCCGCGTCAAACGCACCATCGTATCACGTTTCGCCCGAATGTCAGATCTGGCGCAGCCCTCCGTATCACAGCCAAATCTCTCAGTCTAAACAACAAAAAGACCCCCTAAGGGGTCTTTTACCGGTCTAAGTCGGAAGCTTACGCTTCGTCTGGAAGCTTACGCTTCGTCTGGAAGCTTACGCTTCGTCTTCGGCCTTGGTGCGGCGAGAGGCCTTACCACCCTTGCGGCCAGCCTCAACGGCTAGTTCGCGGTTCTGGGCGAAGCCGCCACCACGGCTGATCTTGCCGCCTTTGCGACCGATCTGCTCGTAGAAGGCCATTCCATAACGCTGCTTGTTTGTCGCGGCTGCCTTGCGGCCACCATTGCGAGTTCCTGCCATAATTAAATACTCCATTTACCTTGATTGCTATTTTAGCCTAGTAGCGCTTTAATCAGCTTTAGCATTTCTGCTAAAAAGCTTGTGTCTGTAAGACAACTTATCGTCAAAACGACTAGATTTTTGATTGCTTAAGCATATTAGCATAAAACCCTTACGCTGTCAATAGTAATTATGCTTTAAACCACATAATTGCTTGAGTAACCATAACCGTAACTTACCATCCCCATCTGATAATTAGCTGAAAAGCTGGGTGAACTGCATGTCTTTCTGGTATCGTTACAGGTATGAAGCCCACTCTCACCCTCTTACTCCCCGATATCCGCAGCGCTCAGAACGTCGGGGCAATTCTGAGGACGGCGGACGCCGTCGGGGCTAAGGTTTGGACGAGCGGCATCACACCTTACCCGATCATTGAAAATGACACTCGCCCGCCCTATATGGCCGACCGTGCCCACCGGCTAATCAAAAAAACTGCCCTGGGGGCGGAAATAACAGCCTTTGGGCGGCATTTCGACTCCTTTGAGAAGGCGGTCAGTACGGCCCGCGAGGATGGACTGGAGCTATGGGCGCTGGAGCAGTCCCCCGCCTCCTGTAACCTGTTTGATACCGCCCTGAGGGCACCTACGCTACTTGTCCTGGGGCCGGAAGTGAGCGGCCTGTCTGCCGCTCAGTTGGAGCCGTGCCTGGTTGTAGTTGAGATACCGATGAACGGCCGTAAAGAGTCCCTGAACGTCGCGGTTGCAGCCGGCATTGCCTGTTACCAGCTCTGTCGGCCTCTCTAACGGGTACGGTACAGACGCCAAAAACCACCCTTTCGGGTGGTTTTTGAATAATCCGGCACCGTGCTACTTTCCCCATAAAGAGTATCATCGCCGCAGAGGGTCTTAACTGTGGTGTTCGGGATGGGAACCAGTGTAGCACCCTCGCCAAAAGCACCGGTTTCGTCGCTCTTCGATAAGAGCTGTGGGGAAATCACATTTCAGTTAGGCCGGAGCCTGAGGTAAAAAGCGACGAAATCGGTACTTTTGCAAGTACGTGTGTGGATTTATGAATGGGTAGGCCTGGCGGCCACAAACTGCTAGTCAAACATAACTCTCACTTCAATCAATTGCGTAACTGAAGAGAAAGTGTAAAAAAGTCTGTCGACCGATTAGTACACCTCGGCTAAACGTATTGCTACGCGTACACCTAGTGCCTATCAACCAGATAGTCTTTCTGGGGTCTAATGGGGAAATCTAATCTTGAGGTAAGTTTCGCGCTTATATGCTTTCAGCGCTTATCTTGACCGAACGTAGCTACTGGACAATGCCCTTGGCAGAACAATCCATACACCAGAGGTTCGTTCACTCCGGTCCTCTCGTACTAGGAGCCAATCCTCTCAAATTTCCTTACGCCCACACCAGATAGGGACCGAACTGTCTCACGACGTTCTGAACCCAGCTCGCGTACCGCTTTAATTGGCGAACAGCCAAACCCTTGGGAGGTGCTTCCCCCCCAGGATGCGACGAGCCGACATCGAGGTGCCAAACAGCTTCGTCGATGTGAACTCTTGGAAGCTATAAGCCTGTTATCCCCAGGGTAGCTTTTATCCGTTGAGCGCTGCAGATTCCACATTCAAATGTGCAGCGGATCACTAACTCCTACTTTCGTACCTGCTCGACTTGTAGGTCTCACAGTCAAGCTGGCTTATGCGTTTGCACTATCGATACGATTTCCATCCGTACCTA
>JBBRTI010000004.1:0-53713 GCA_038244585.1 Candidatus Saccharimonadia bacterium
CCGGTTGACGTCTGCAAGAACATCCCCGGCAATCAGTCGGAGGTGCCAGCAGGCATGGTGAGGGATGATGCAGGCAACTGCACCACTCCGCCGCCACCGCCGGTTGACGTCTGCAAGAACATCCCCGGCAATCAGTCGGAGGTGCCAGCAGGCATGGTGAGGGATGATGCAGGCAACTGCACCACCCCGCCGCCACCGGTTGTGACGCCACCTGCACATGTGCCGCCGGCAGTTACGCCGCCGGTACACGGTCCGAAAGTCGTTACCGACAATGTCCCCAGTAACAACGCCTCGCTACTTGGCGTTGCAGCTCTTCTGCTCGGTGTGTCAAGTCTCGGCGGCATGGCGTTCTACTCGCGACGACGCAAGTTGTCACAGGGCTGAACAAGACAATGCGCCGGTCACTGGTTGTGATATGTGTGTTTCTGGTGGTAGTCGAACTTGTAGCGTGTGCAAACTCGCTCCAAACCCCGGCTGCCTCCGTTACCGCACTGTCACAACCAGTGACGGTGCCTACTCCGAGCTTGGTAGCCGCATCCGCGGCGCCGACTACGAAGATTTCGAAACTGCCGTCGACGGCAAAGCTAACACCAACGGTGCGCGCAGCCGAAGTGACTGCTACGCCTACGTGGCTGTCGATCCCGACGGTTGGCATCAATGAGAGCATCGCTCCCATGGGTCTTACCAAGTCGGGTGAAATCGAGCCTCCTCAGCGTCAGACCATCTGGTATACAGGGTCGCCGAAACCCGGTACACCTGGCATATCAGTGATTGCGGGCCACGTTGAGTTTAGTGGTCCAGACAACTTCTGGAGGCTCGATGAAGTACCGATTGGCGCAACCATCACCATTCGGTACTCCGATGGCACGCAGGTTCGTTTCGTGGTCAGCCACAAACGTTCCGAGCTCAAGGTCGCTGTTCAAACCGACGCCGAAGTTTGGGGCACAAGCACGACGCCCAAGTTGGTACTAATCACGTGCGATAAACATTCGCCAGTGGTCAGCCACCATCATCTCAACAACTTCATCGTCGTGGCGAGTCCAGTTTAATTACCAGGGGAGTGAGCGCTTAAGCTCTCAACAGGGTATACCATCCCGGTATGCACTCACTCCCTCGGTTACAATCCCAAAAACCCGCAATCTGACATGTCATAACCAACCCTTTACCTCTTTGAGAGTACGCACTGTGTCTTCAATTAATAGGTAAATGTAACCTGTCAAAGTTAATAACGATACCAAAGACTTAATGTCTTTATTGAATTAGTTGCTAGTCGTGTATAATTCCGAAAAAGTATTGAGTTCTCATGAACAAGCCCCCAAGCTCAATAGAAAACTTGGGGGCATTTGGCATTCGCGCACAGGAGCTAGAAGCCATTAATAGCGCTATCAAGCAGTCCGTGTAGGAGTATGCCTGGGAGCAAAGAGCGGAAGTGCTCGACTACAGCTGAGAGAATTACCCCTATCGCGAATTGGAAGATCATGGGTTGCCAATGAAACGAGTCGGCAAAAACGTGACTCAAGGCAAACAAGATATTTGTGGCAATGACGGCGGGAACAATTCCCATTCTTTGCCGTAGACCTGTCATTATGAGACCACGGAACGCAAGCTCTTCGAGCAGAGCTACATGCAACAACACAAAAATCAAATTTGCAGCGTCAGCACCATATTTAAAGAGTCCGATTGGGCTTTGAAGCCCCCGCCTAGCACTATCCGGAACGAGAGCCATTGCTATCACGAAGCAGAGCGCCATAGCAAGCATCGCTATAAAAAGCACGAGGCTCCCGCGAACGATATCTAGCCGCTTAATCCCCGAGATATTGAAGTACCCCTTCAGGTCAATCTGGGAGCGAAATAAATAAAGACCGATAAGGGGTAATATTGTGACAAGCGCCAGAGTCACAAGTTGAATCGACGGCGTTTTTGGAAGTTTAAGGAGCACGTAGAAAAAAACCGTCACCAGTAAACTACTAATCATCACTGTTGTAGCAACAATCGCACCGTACAGTAACGGGTGCTTTACGCGAGTTACCATATCGCTCCATTAGAAAGGTACGAGGACAATCCTATGTATCTGGATATTATTATATAAATGCGCGCTTATGTCAATGTAACCCATTATAACTTTACAATAAAAGCAAAACAAAAACCCCAAAGGTGGGTGGTCACCGGTGAGGCTTTTGTTACACCCTTCAACCGCGCCCAAGGGCGTTTTGGCGAGTCTCTCGCAATGGAGGAGAAGCGGGTTTGAAGGGACTAATCCGCCTGCGCGATAGCTGAAGGAGGGTGCATCCAGATATCATCGCAGACAGATTAGTGATATTGTTGAGGGGAACCACCACGCTCGTTTGCGAGGTATGTTCAGTATGCTAACACAGTTTGTTAATAATGTCAACACCTATTTATGCAAATTAATCAAATAAACTTCCAAACGGACGCCTTTCCTGAACAATTAGCCGAAATTCCCAGTCCGCCGAAGTGCCTTTTTACGTTGGGAGAATTGCCAAGCGGACCATATCTGGCCATTGTCGGGACGCGCAAGCCCACCAGTTACGGCCGCCATATGGCCTATCAGCTCGCCAGTGAGCTGGCGGCTGCCGGGTTCGTTATTGTCAGCGGCCTAGCTTCCGGCATTGACGGCGTGGCTCACCAGGCGGCCCTGGATGTCGGCGGCAAAACTTTGGCTGTGCTTGGCAGCGGTCTGGACCGTATCTACCCGGCCGACCACCGTAAGTTGGCAACCGACATCCTGGGGGCAGGCGGAGCACTGGTATCAGAATTTCCGATCGGCACTACGCCGTTCCCCGGCAACTTCGTCGCCCGCAACCGTATAATCTCGGGCCTGTCGCTAGGCACTGTCTTCATTGAAGGCGACGTCAAAAGCGGCGCCATCCATACGGTAAACTTCGCCATCAAGCAGAACAGGGTCGTTATGGCCGTACCTGGTAACGCCACGTCGCCCATGTCGGCTGGTCCCAACAACATCATCCGCGAAGGCGGCGTCCCGGTTACCGGATCCATTGATGTTATCAACCAGTTCCAATCGCAACTGGCAACGGACAAACCACAGCCCGTCACGGCGGCCGACCCACGGGAAGCTTTGCTTACCAAGCTCCTAAAGGAGGGCAAGACCACAACTCATGACCTCATAGCGGCCAGCGGTCTGCCCGCCGGCGAGCTGGCAGATGTCATGAGCCTCATGGAAATTTCGGGAAAACTGCGCAACTTGGGATCGGGGCAATGGGCGGCGCGCGTCCGGTCGTAAGTCTGACAAAAAAATGTTATAATAGGGTGATGAATTTCTGGCAGTCATTACCAAAACCTTTCTTTGTCCTCGCCCCGATGGACGAGGTGACCGACATTGCCTTTAGGCAGATAGTAGTCCGTGCGGCAGCACCTGACGTACTCTTCACCGAGTTCGTAGCCACCGACGGGCTGCAGAGTGCCGGGAGGGAGCGTACGTTGGAACGTCTGCGCATCGAGACTAGTCTGGACAGGCCTCTAGTTGCCCAGATTTGGGGGGCCAACCCCGACAATTTCTACACAAGCGCCAAGGAAATCGCCGCTATGGGTTTTAGCGGCATCGACATAAATTTCGGCTGCCCGGAGCGGGGGATTGTGGCCCGAGGTTGCTGTGGCGGCATGATCGGCCGCTACGACGCAGCGGCCGCCATTATCGAGGCGACCAAACGCGGTGCCGGGAACGTACCGGTTAGTGTAAAGACACGGATAGGCCTGGCCGAGGTGGCAACCGAGGAGTGGGCTACCTTCCTGCTGAAACAGGATCTGGCCGCCCTGACGATCCACGGCCGCACTGTCCGCGAGATGAGCCGCGTGCCGGCCCGGTGGGATGAGATTGCCAAGGTCGTAGCCCTGCGCGATAAGCTAGCCCCACAGACGCTCATCATCGGCAACGGTGACGTTGCAGATTATGCCGCCGGCCTTGAACGCGTCGCCGAAACCGGTGTCGACGGCATCATGATCGGCCGGGGGATTTTTCACGACATCTACGCCTTCTCTCACGAAGCCACCGCGGCGACTCCGGCGCAACGTTTGGAAATTCTCCTCCATCATATTTCGCTATACGAGGACACTGGCAGCAGCAAACCGTTCCACGTTCTCAAGAAGTTCTTCAAAATCTACGTCAGCGGATGGCGCGATGCCAGCGACCTGCGAACTAGGCTCATGGACGCGACGACCCCGGACCAAGTCCGCGCGCTTGTAGCCTCAGCCGAAGTCCCCGAAGTCATGCTATCCGCATAATAAAGTTATACACACAGGCTCATGACTAAGACTCTGCTATTTCAGGCGTAGATCGGCAATCTACCTCCACAAGCGAGCTTTATGCGGGATGACCAAAGTATATTTATAATGCTTGTGGTATAATGCCGCAACAGTGCTTGAGAAATCAAAAAGACCCCCTTGCGGGGGTCTTTTTGTGCTATCAGGCTTACCAGTAGTGGCGAGTAGTCCAGAAAGCGTAGGCGTTAGCCCACGAACCGTATCTACTAACCGCATAGGATGTTGCCCATCGCAGCTGAGTTACCGGGTTGGTCAGGTAATCGGCACCGTAAGGGGCCATTTTACCGGCAGGCAGAGCCTGCCCTAGACCATAAGCTCCGGAACCACTGTAATTTGGCTTCGTCACACCCCAACCGGATTCCCGGTCGATGATGTAGTCGACGTAGCCAAAGTCACCTTCAGCGATGCCTGCGGCGCGCATCCAGTCGGAATGAGAACCGGCAGGAAGAGCGACCGAGACTACTGCCGTACGGACCGTAACGCGGGTTTTACGCGCAGCTGCGGCATGTTCGGCGGTGACACGAGCGGCTTGGGCTTTCGCTTGGGCGGCACGTAAGGGGACGAGGATCTCGGCATCGAAGTCGGGCTTATTTGCAGCCGTGACTTGCACCGGATTTCCGGTATTTGTGTTTATTCTCACCTCGAGAACGCTTTGCGTCGGTTGGACCGACGTGTCGGCGGCGGCCGCAGCCCCGACCGAAGCCGGAACATTGACCTGAGTGGCAAGCAGCATCATTGATGCCGCAAGCTGTGAGATGTTACGCATAGGGCCACGTCGAGCGTGGCTATATACCTTTCGTTTACCTGCACGTCCAACTAAAAAGATCCCATAAAATGGGGCCTGTCTAGCGAACAAAAACAGTATACACTTTTGACATATATTTGTCAATACTATTAAGATAAGGTTAAGCATAATAAGCAAGGGCCGGTTAGTTGTTACCGGACTCGTCACGTTATATCCTTAAGAGGAATCAAGGAAAATTATGAACGACATCAGAGCTTGGATTGCTCGGCGGCTGGACGGTTCCACATCGACCGGCTTGGAGTTTACTGTCAGCCTGCTGGCGGCCGGTCTGGGTTTGGCCTTCTTTGCCGGCGTCCTCTTGGGCGTTCACGAGACCGATACCATCGCGCGCTTCGATCATGTCGTAGGAGAAGCAATTATCGGGCTGCGTTCGCCGCTGCTGACTTCTGCTTTCGAGGTCATTACCGGCCTGGCCGGAGTCGCAGGGATCAGCCTGCTCCTTGTCTTATGCGGGTTACTGCTATGGCGTTCGCCCTACCGACAGTTACCTGCCGTGCTGGCTGCCGGAGCAGCGGTAGATCTGATTATCGTCGTTATCGTCAAGCTGCTGGTGGCGCGCCCCCGGCCGGACCAGGCATTGCAGCTGGTTCATGAGTCAAGCTTCAGCTTTCCCAGCGGCCATGCTATGACAGCAGTCGTTATCTACGGATTAATGGCGTTTTTCCTTGGTCGCACGCTAAGCCGCGGCCGAAAGTTGGTAGTTGTGACTGTCTGGCTACTGTTTGTCGCTGCCGTCGCTTCCAGCCGGATTTACCTAGGAGTCCATTACCCCAGCGACACGCTGGCCAGCGCCTGTCTGGGCGGGGCAGGGTTGAGTCTGGGGCTTGCGTGGCTGAGTCGGCACGAAACCGGACTGGCCGCGACCAACTTCGATGCCCACGCCCGTAAACGGCTCCTCTTAGCTCTAAGCCTAACTATCCTGGCCGTAATTATTTGGCGCCCCCTCTTTATATAAGAAGCACAGTGGTACAATTGGCTTATGCTTGCAGTCGCATTTATACGATGGTGGTACGGAGCCGGCTGGCGTGACAACGCCGACCGCGTAAGCTCACGCCTTAGTAATACCTATTTAGAGTTCTCTGTTCCTATCCTCTTGCGAACACTGTTTTCACCATGGCGGCGCATTATCAGCTATGGCGGCGGGTCGCTTGGCCAGCGGGCTCAGGCTACCCTCGACAATATCGTCTCGCGATTCGTGGGATTTATTGTCAGGTTGTCGGCGCTGATGGCCGCCGTGGCGCTTATCGGTTTGACCGTGCTGGTGGGGAGTTTCTGGCTGGTCTTGTGGCCGCTCCTCCCCTTGGCGGGACCTTTTCTGGTTATATGGGGATTGGTCTTATGAGTATCTACGAGTACCGTGGTGGTGGCCTTAGGCTGGCAAAAGCCTCCGTCGCGGTACGGGGCGGGCGCATAGTATACAGGGCAGCATATTTGCTGGCCGGGCTCAGTGCGGGCTCTGCCGTTGTGGCCTTTATCTTCAAGATACCCCACGCACCCTTCGCAGCCGCTGGCGTTGGGTTCATCTGTCTAACGCTTGGCCTCTGGCTGCAGCGCGACGTCATGAGGTTGCCTGCCAGCCCCTTAGGCAACACTAAACGGCTTGACCTCTTGCTGCCCGCAACTGTCGCTTCGGGCTACCGCCCGGACGCGGGCCTGGCCGGCTTATGGAACCAGTTGGTCGCCACGTGGCAGGTTCGATTCCTGATCGCCCGGTTTGACCTGCACCCGGACCTGATCACTCAGGTCCTGGCGGCTGGCGGGGCTGACACCGACGCTATCTGGGCCGAAGCCGAACGTTTAGCGGCACAAGCCGGTCAGACGACTTTGTCCGAAGCGGCCATCGCGGCCGCTATCCTCACGAGCGTAGCCGGCACTCGTGAAATGTTAACAGCGGTCAAGCTGGAGCCGGCCGATTTGGCCGAAGGCGTCGCCTGGATTGCACGATTGGAAGCCTTCCAGAGTGCCAAGAAACCGATTTACGGTGGTATAGCTCGCGACTGGGCCGCCGGCTTCACGCCGCTACTCAGCCAATTCGGGCAGAATCTAAGCCGCCAGGTCGAGGTAGTGGGGAGCCGGTTTGGCGTCCAGGAGCGTACCAACCAGCTTGATACGTTGATCAGCGGCCTCGCCAGCGGCACTGGCAGCGTCGTCGTAGTCGGGGAGCCCGGTATCGGCAAGACAGCCCTATTATATGGGCTGGCCGACCGCCTGCTTCAGGGCAATAACGGGGGAGCCTTGGCCCATCATCAGGTAGTGGCCTTAAACGCCTCAGTTATACTCTCCAGCCAACGCGGGGCAGGCGATTTGGAACGCATCGTGTTGCAGCTCCTAAGCGAGGCTGCTCATGCCGGCAACATTGTCATAGCGCTGGACGAGGCGCAATTATTCTTCGGTCAGGGCGTGGGAGCCGCCAACCTTAGCCAAGTTCTGCTACCAGTCCTTCAAGCCCGCAGCCTCAAGATCGTTTTTGCCATCACGGCCGGCGATTGGCAGCGGATGCGGGCAACTAACACCGCCCTGACGAGTCTGCTGACACCGCTGGTCCTCGCTGAGCCTCCGGAAGACGAGGTCATTCGTCTGCTCGCCGACCGATCGCTGCTACTCGAGCAGGGTACCTACACCACCACCTGGCGAGCACTCGGTGAAGCCTACCGCCTGTCAGGCCGCTACTTCCCTGATGAGGCTTTTCCGGGCAAGGCGCTCAAACTACTTGAGGCGTCTTATACCCATGCCGAAGGACAATTCATTACTCCGGTCAGCGTCCAGCGGGCCGTCGAGAGCCAACTCGGGGTCAAAGTGGAGCAGGCCGGTAGCGATGAGGCTGATGCGCTCCTGCATCTGGAAGACCGCATCCACGAGCGGATGATCAACCAGTCTCACGCAGTTGGTGTGGTCGCCGCCGCGCTACGCCGCGCCAGGGCCGGCGTCGCCAACCCTAAGAGACCAATCGGCTCGTTCTTGTTCCTGGGACCGACCGGCGTTGGTAAAACCGAGCTCGCTCGCAGCCTGGCTGCACTCTATTTTGGAGCCGAAACCAACATGGTGCGGCTTGACATGAGTGAATACCAACAGGCCAGCGATGTCAGCCGCATATTAGCCGGGGCAGCCGAAAATCCCCAGGGATTACTGGCCAAGGTCCGGCAGCAGCCCTTCAGCGTGGTGTTACTCGACGAAATCGAGAAGGCCGACTCTAATATACTCAACCTCATGCTCCAACTGCTCGATGAGGGCAACCTGACTGACGCTACTGGTAAGATGACTTCATTCAAGGACGCCATCATAATTGCCACTTCTAACGCCGGTGCTGAGGAAATCCGCCGTCACATCGACGCCGGAGAGGAGCTAGCAGCGTTTGAGCAGGAGTTTACTGACCGGCTCATCAGCTCAGGCCAATTCAAGCCCGAACTCATTAACCGCTTCGATGAGGTAGTGCTTTTCCGTCCACTAAATGAAACTGAACTGGCTCAGGTGGTGGCGCTTCTCATTGATGAGGTTAACCGGACGCTTGAACCACAGAAAATCGCCGTCACACTGTCCGCCGCTGCTATTACGCACCTGGTAACGGCCGGATACGACCCACGCCTAGGGGCACGACCCATGCGGCGGATGGTAACCCGAACCGTCGAAGACGCCATCGCCGGACGTATCCTGCGCGGCGAAACGGCGGCCGGGGACGTCATTCACCTGTTCCGCGGCGACGTGGGCGGTGAGTCCGAGACAACCTCGGTACCGCCGCCTATGAAACCAGCTCCTCCAGTCAGCGAGGTCCTCTATGAGCGGCCCAAGGACAAAACCAGCTCTTAGGCAAAGCGCCTAGTTTGTACAAAGTTGCCCAGGTATCGTTGTAACATCGTACAATGCTACATCGTTAACCATGAGCGCATAATGTATCTAACACATATAATTACTTGGAGTTATCTTTATGGCAGATGTAGAACGTACCACCGAAACAACCACCGTGGCCCCGGTTGAAAACGGAGCAACGACCCAAACCGTCGTGGCACATAGTGCCAGTGCTGGCGCCAAGGTTGAAATGATCATCTACTACATCGTCGGGCTGGTGGAAGCTTTCCTGGCCATACGTTTTGTTCTATCCCTTCTCGGTGCTCTTCAAAGCAATGGGTTCGCTCAGTTCATCTACAACCTGACCTATCCTTTCGTCGCGCCATTTTTCGGTCTCTTCGGATACAGCTTCCAGTACGGGGTAGCTCGTTTTGAGTTCGAAACTCTCATCGCCATGGCTGTCTACGCCCTTGTTGGGTATGCCATCGTGCGGCTTCTGCGCATCGGCCGAGCCTAAACTATCGAAAAAGAGCCTTCGGGCTCTTTTTTTTGATTTTTTTATTGCCATAATGTAAAAAATATTCTATAGTGATTATCATGTCCTGTCACCCGGCAAGATTGCAGTCCACTCGTCCAAGGAGCTAAATGCCGTCAGAACCAGCCGTCCGGACCATTGCCTCAACCCAGTTAGGCGACTACACCGAACAGCTTATGCCCAACAACCGAATCGAACTATTAACCAAGACCGGAGTCAGATATATCGGCTGGGTAGTCAAAGTCAGCCAAAATTCCATCTTGATGAAGCTTCAGGACGCCGGGAGTAAATTCCTTTTTGAACGCACTAGCATCGGCAGTTTTCAGATCATCTGAATCTCGTGCATCCAACCGATTGGATGCGCTGTGAGTTTTTTTTGATTGAGCAGTCAAGCGACCCGCGCCACACCGGCCTGCCCGCCTCGGATTTTTTTTCCGAGGCGGGCGTATTACGGTCTTATGCAATCGTGCAACATACCTGCGCGCCGTACCTCAAGGTCTGAAAGTTTTACTAATGCCTTACCCGCGCTAAAGGTCCACAATACGAGTGTAATTAATGTTTTGAGGTAAATAATTATGGCAAAGAACCGTATCAACGGAAATCGTCGCGAGGACTATGACGATTTCCGCGAATCCCTGAATCCCTCGATGTCCCGAGACTACGGCCAAGTCAGTGAGCGCGATGTCAATATGGCAGCAGCCGGATCAGTCGCCGAGCAGCTTGTAAGAATTGCGGCCTGGGTGCTTTCGGCCGTACTTGCCCTCCGCTTCGTCACGCACATATTTTCGAACGACACGGCCAATGGGTTTGTTAGCTTCGTCAACGTCGTGACTGACTGGCTGGCGATACCATTCCAAAACTTATTCCAGAGCGTTCCCGCCGGATTATCCGGGTTCTTCGATTTCCCGGCTGTCGCAGCTTTGGTCCTCATAGTGGCAATCGCGTACCTGCTCAACTGGTTACTAGCTAGCACACGTCGCGACGATATCGTCTAACGCCGTCCGGTTTAATAAAAAAGAGCCCCGTAGGGCTCTTTTTTATTCTCTTAGTCTAAGCTAATAGCGGCGCTTGCCGTTATTACCGCTGAAACCGCCGCTTGAAGCACGGGGTGTGAACGGCTCCGGCTGGTTAGATACGAACGTCAGGGCAATACCCATCTGTCCGGCACGGCCGGTACGGCCGATACGGTGAATGTAATCTTCGTAAACCTTGGGCTGGTCAAAGTTGATGACGTGACTGACATTCGGGATGTCCAAACCGCGAGCCGCGACGTCAGTGGCGATAAGCGCCTGCACCGTCTCATTCTTGAAGGCGTTCAACGCGCGCTGGCGCTGGGGCTGGCTCTTGTTACCGTGGATGGCTTCGACTTTGAGGCCTTTCTGGCTCAGACGGTCGGCAAGCTTCTGCACGCCCCACTTGGTCTCACCGAAAATGAGGACCTTCTTGAACGCAGGGTCGGCCAGCATTTCGGCCAGTTTGTCTTCTTTGGCCATCTTGTCGCCATCGAAGCGGACAACGTCCTGTTCGACATGGCTGGAGGTCTCGCCCTTGCGGACGCTGATTGTCTCCGGGTTGCTCAGGATGGTCGCAATCAGACCGTCGATTTCACGATTGGTCGTCGCCGAGAAGAACATGGTGTGGCGTTCGCCGGGGAAGTGACCGATAATGGTCCGGATGTCCTTGATGAAGCCCATGTCGAGCATACGGTCGGCTTCGTCGAGCACGAGCGTGTCGAACCCTTCGAAGGTCAGGCCGTAGTTCTCCAGCAAGTCCTTGATGCGGCCGGGAGTTCCAATAATGAACTGCGGGCGGCGGCGGATTTGCATGAGCTGACGGTTGATGGACGCGCCGCCGACAACGAGTGCCGAATACAGGTTAAGGCCGCGGGCGAACATCCGGAACTCTTCCTCGATCTGGACAGCCAGTTCGCGGGTCGGAACCATGATGAGCGTACGCTTGGTCGTGCCAACCAGCATGCGCTGGAGAAGCGGCAGCAGGAACGCAGCCGTCTTACCGGTACCGGTATTAGCGAGGCCGATGACATCCTTGCCTTCGAGGACAATAGGAATCGCTCCGTCCTGAACAGGTGTCGGGTGAGTATAACCGTGTTCACTGATGTTGCTCATCAGGCGTTTGTCGAAGTTGAAGTCGGCAAACGAGTTAACGGACACGAACGGTATCTCATCGACAAGAGGTGTAGCTTTGTTGATGAACTTATTCGGGTCGATAGTTTTGGTTTGTGGTGCTCGGCGCTGATTGCGCGATGAAAACACCGGGCGGCCGCTACGGCTGCCATTTGAGTTGTTTGAATACAATATTCTGCTCCATGCAGGTCTCGTTCGCTTCGGCGGTAGTCGCCAGAGTGTGCCCGTCGTGTTGGGGCATATGGCGTGTTTGAATCGCGTAGGGGACGTGCATTTTAAAGTGGGTTGATGTAGAACTGCCGTTCATGTTCATCAGCGTAATTCTTCAACCGAAACGCAGATACACGAAAAACAATTAATAAGACTCTAACACAAAGATGTTTGGTTGTCGATAGTTTTAGTTGCCTTTTAGGTAGAATTATCTCTAAGTAGTATTATTGGATAGAGTCGCTGGTGATTGTTCTGTGGGCTCAAATAAGTGACGCACCGACGAATTCTAAGATCATGCCGTATAATATCCTCAGTAGTGACTTCCGAGCTACTTTCAGCCTCGTCCCTGGAGCCAAACATGTCTCTTCCCCGAGTACATTTTCGTACCGCTCGCGTTAAGCCCTGGGCTGTTGGAGCCGGGCTGGCTGCAACGAGCGTCATCGGCCTAACGCTGTTTTTTCTTGCCAATCACCGGGACAAGTCCGGTGCAGAGTCACACGAGATGGACCTCAGCGACATCGACTCGGCGAAGCTGAAGCATCGACTGGAAAATGACAGCCAGGAGATGTTTCAGCAGCTTATCAGGCTTTACCTGAACGATTACCGAGTCTCCCTGATAGAACTCGTCCCGCCATACTCTGATGGCATCGGGTATGTACTACGAGTCAGCCTGGACCAACCTATTCCCAGCAATGAATTTGCTGATTTCGAAAAGGCGGTCATCGCGGCGGTTGCCTCGCTGCTCGAAGTCGAACCCACCATGGACTGAAGCGGAAAATGTCCCAAAACAATCCAAGCCCTCACCGGCACAATCACCGCCCCTTTCGAGGGGCTAATTATTTGTCTCATAAATAATTTTGACTTATGACAAAGATAATAGTTTAATGTTGAAGCCGATACGTCAGTATTTTGCCCTCCGAAAGGCTGGTGGTGTTATGTCCTCCGATTTGGAGGCTTCTGCCTCCGATAGTTCCCATAAGGTAATTGCAAATGAACTGACGGCGTGCGCGGATATCGTCGTCACCGACTATGCCGATGATGCCGTTGACGCCCTGCGGAAGCTCTATCGTCAACGTGCCGACCTCACGCGTGTCCCGCTACGCAGACTGTTTAACAAGTCACCGCACTTAGCCATGCTGATGGCTATGGAGGTAGGGCGCCACCTTCTTGTCCAGAGGCTTATCGAAGCCAACAAGCTCAATAAAAAAGACATTAAACATTTCAGCATTTTCTAAACCGTGAGAGCACTTCCGAATTCTCCCACCCCGGTAAGCTCCCAGGCCTACCGGGGGCTTCTTTTGTCGATAAATAGTCTTCCACACCTAGACACATTGCTACCGCTACCTATATGCTCGGACTCATGAGCAAACACCTCGTTATCGTTGAGAGCCCGGCCAAGGGCAAGACCATAAGTAAGTTTTTAGGGCCCGATTATATTGTCGAGGCCTCCTTTGGGCATGTCCGGGATCTGCCGAAAAGCGGCATGTCGATTGATATCGAGAATGGTTTCAAACCGGCCTACGAGGTCAGCCCCGATAAAAAGAAGCGGATAACCGAACTCAAAAAACTGGCTAAGAGCGTCGATGACGTCTATCTGGCCTCCGATGAGGACCGCGAAGGCGAGGCCATCAGCTGGCACTTGTGCCAGGCCCTCGGCCTAGACCCCAAAGTTACCAAGCGGATCGTCTTCCATGAAATCACCAAGACCGCCATCATGGCCGCTCTCGAAGCACCGCGGTTCGTCGACCAGAACCTGGTAGATGCACAACAGGCCCGCCGAGTACTTGACCGCCTAGTGGGATACGAACTGTCACCCGTATTATGGAAAAAAGTTCAGAGGGGACTGAGCGCCGGGCGTGTGCAGAGCGTAGCCGTGCGTCTGATTGTCGAACGTGAGCGTGAAATCGAAGGTTTCGACGCAAAATCCAGCTTCAAAGTGGCGGCCGAATTCACGCTGGACGGGGGAGTCCTGCTAAAGGCCGAGCTGCCACGCAAATTCCCAACCGCCGAAGAGGCCAGCCAGTTCTTAAACGACTGCCGCTCCGCGAGGTTTAGCGTGGCGGGACTTGAGACCAAACCGGGTAAGCGGACACCGGCCGCGCCATTTACCACTTCCACGCTACAGCAAGAGGCCAGCCGCAAACTCAGCTTCAGCGTCCGCCAAACCATGGTAGTGGCCCAGAAATTATATGAGGCGGGACGTATTACCTACATGCGTACTGACTCCGTGCACCTGAGCGACCTGGCACTAAATGCCACCCGAGACACCATTAATAAGGAGTACGGCGAGTCGTATTATGAACGGCGCCAGTTTACTACCAAGAGCGCCGGTGCACAGGAGGCGCATGAGGCCATCCGCCCGACGGAATTTGGTGTCGCTTCAATTTCGGGAGACCGCAATGAGGCCCGTTTGTACGAGCTCATCTGGAAACGTACCCTGGCATCGCAGATGTCCGACGCACAGCTGGAACGAACAACAGCCGAAGTCGCCGTTTCGACTCGACCCGAAAAACTGTCTGCCAAGGGCGAAGTCGTCATCTTCGACGGTTTCCTTAAACTATATCTGGTCAGCCGCGACGAAGATGACGAAGCAACCGCGGAAGGCATCTTGCCGCCATTAACTGTCGGACAGATTCTGGATCTAGCCCGTATGAGCGCCGTCCAGACTTACGACCGACCCAAGCCCCGCTATACCGAAGCCTCTCTGGTCAAACGGCTTGAAGAAATGGGCATCGGACGACCGTCGACTTTTGCACCGACCATTTCAACCATCCAGGACCGTGATTATGTCGTCAAAGGCGACCTTGAAGGCAAAGAACGCCCCGTACAGAAGTTTGAGCTGTCAAGCGCGGGCGATGTGACCGAAGAGCGTACTTCAGAAATATATGGTGCCGACCGCGGCAAGCTGGTTCCCACCTCCGTCGGCATGGTCGTTACCGATTTCCTGGTACAGCACTTCCCAGACATCGTCGACTACAGTTTCACCGCCCGAGTAGAAGGTGATTTCGACGATATTGCTGAAGGACACAAAGTCTGGAACACCATGATCGCCGAGTTTTACGGACCATTTCATAAGACGGTCGAGGATGTGACCGGCATGGAAATCAGCGATGCCGGCGGACGTCGCATCTTAGGCAATGACCCCAAATCCGGCAAGCCTGTCATCGCCCGCCTCGGCAAGTTCGGTCCAATGCTCCAAATCGGCACTGCTGAAGACGAGGACAAGCCGACCTTCGCGCCCATGCCATCGAACAAACGCGTCGATGAAGTCACCTTGGAAGAAGCCTTGGAGATGTTCAAGCTTCCCCGTATAGTAGGCCAAACGCCCGCTGGAATCGACATCGCGGCCAACCACGGCCGGTTCGGTCCCTATATTAAATGGGGCAGCACCTACGCCTCTATCAAGCCTGACGACCCTTTTACTGTCACTTTGGAACGGGCGCTTGAACTCATCGCCGAAAAAGAGGATTCCGACAAAAACAAATACATCACCCAGTTCGAAGGGACTAAAATTGCCGTCCTCAATGGCCGTTACGGACCCTACATTACCGACGGCACGAAAAATGCCAAAATCCCCAAGGACACCGAACCGGCTAAACTTACTCTCAAAGAATGTGAGGAGCTGCTCAAGGCCGCTCCGGCAAAAAGTAAAAGACGCCGTATCGTTAAATCATCGTAACCATAAGCATAAATTCCAACCATTGCCATAATGGTCATATTTTGCTATGATTATGCACAACAACGACACACTGGCAGCAGGTGCGCCCGAGGCAATACTGGAGAAATAATGGCGCGATCAAAGCAGAAAAAGCGTAAGAAGCAGCAGCGTCAAACAGCGTTCTACGAAGCCATGCCAGCCGCCTCGCTTCAGCCAGTCATGCCGGACATTCGCCAGCAGCTGGCCCTTGGGGCCGATGAAGTCTGGGGGGCCGGTCAGAGTATAGGCACCGACCTGTGGCGTAATGCCGCAGCCGGTGCGACAGCCGTCTGGGACCGCCGTGATGCCGCTACCGACTATGCGGCGGCCGCGGGTCATGACGCCTGGGCGTTTCTCGCCATGTGCGGCAAACAGCTGGTATCCCGCCGGATGCGGGCGTTAGCGCTCGCCACGGCCAGTGCAGCCTCAATCGCGGCCATAGTAGTCACTTCCAACTTGGTAGCCTCCACCTATACTCACTACGCCTCAACCATTTCCAGCCCGGCAAGCGTCCTCAACAACAAGAAGTCCGGTACTACCATAACCGACCGGAACGGGGTCGTACTGTATAACGGCTACGGCGCCCAATCCAACGCTGTAATCCCGTTTGAGGATATGCCGAAGGATCTGAAGAATGCTACTCTGGCAGCCGAAGATCCCACGTTTTATGATCATCCCGGATTCTCCTGGCAGGCTACGGCTCGGGCAGCATGGGTCGATGTGATCAAGGGAGGCAAAATGGAGGGCGGCTCAACTCTCACCCAACAGCTGGTGAAGAATGCCATCTTGACCTCACACAAGACCTTCGAACGCAAGTTCCAGGAACTGGTTTTGTCGATGGAGCTGGAGCGTCGCTATTCCAAAGACGAGATCCTTGGCATGTACCTTAATGAAATCTATTACGGCCAAGGTTCCCATGGCGTAGAGGCAGCCGCGCAATCATACTTCCGTAAATCGGTCCGCGACCTGACGCTCAGTGAATCCGCCTTCATCGCCGGTCTGCCGCTCGGGCCTAGCCGTTTCGATCCCAATTTGGACCCGGAAGCAGCCATCGGCCGTCGCAACTTCGTCTTGGACCGCATGGCAGGCTATGGCAAGATAACTTCCAATCAGGCGGCCGTCGCTAAAGCTGAGCCGTTGAATGCCGGGGCCCGTGATGCCTCAATTAAAGCGCCTCATTTTGTCTTCTATGTACTGGATCAACTCCGTTCGCAATATGGCGACGATGTCGTCGAACAGGGCGGCATAACCGTCAAAACTACGCTCGATTATTCCAAACAGGAAAAGGCTCAGGAGATTGTCGCGGCGCAGATTGATCATCTGGCCGGTCACAATGCCACCAACGGCGGGTTGATTTCCCTCGAGCCGTCCACTGGTGACATCATTGCCATGGTCGGCAGCCGTGACTATAACGCCCCCGGATTCGGCGCCGTCAACGTCATGCTGGCCAATTTGCAGCCGGGATCGAGTTTCAAGCCGATCGCATACGTCACGGCCTTTGCTAAAGGCTGGAACGGCTCGACCCAAGTCGTCGACAAACCTATCCGGGAGCCAAACGGTGACGGCACCTTCTACGAGCCGAAAAATTACGACCTTAAATTCCGCGGCCAGGTTACGCTACGACGTGCCTTGGCTAACTCTCTCAATATCCCGGCAGTGGAAGTACTGAAATTCGCCGGCATTCCCCAGACCCTCGAAATGGCCCATAAGCTAGGCATCACCGGTCTGAACCAGCCTTCCCGTTACGGCCTCAGCCTAGTGTTGGGCGGTGGGGAAGTGCGACCCATTGATATGGCAACGGTCTACGCCACGTTTGCCAACCAGGGCATAAAAGTAACACCGCGGGCCATCCTGACGGTCTCCGACCGCTATAGCAAAGACATCACCAAGACTGACACCCCCAAGCCGGTCCGCGCCCTTGAGGCCAAATACGCCTCTATGATAACCAGCATCCTGTCTGACAATAATGCCCGCACCGAGGAGTTCGGAGCCAATTCACCGCTTAAGCTCAGCCGTCCAGCCGCCGCCAAGACCGGAACTACCAACGATTTCCGCGACAACTGGACCGTCGGTTATACGCCCGGCCTAGTTACGGCCGTCTGGGTCGGCAACAACGACCACTCGGCCATGAACAACGTCGACGGTATCACCGGTGCTGCGCCTATCTGGCACGATTTCATGGAATGGGCCCTGGCAGGCACGCCTGTCCAGAATTTCATTGTCTCGGCCGACGTGTCTCAGTTCCATGTATGTGCGACTGGCGGCATCGTTGACGGAGCCGCCCCAGGTTACACGGAGCTTGCGCCCACCGACGCGCCCATTATACGGCCGTGTGTGTTAACCCCATCACCGACCACAACGCCAGGCCCTACACCAGACCCAAAATCACCGGGCACCGACCCCGGAATAACCGCTAGCACACTCAGTCCTAGCCCCGCCCCAGGAACCCCGGTGCCACCTTCCAAACACAAGCTCATCCCCACGCCTCCGCCCAAAATATGAACTTATCCTTCTCCGCGTGAGGTTTTTTAGTCATGAACCAGTATAATGCCGGTATGGAAGACTTACTCAAACGCTTGCAGGAGCTGTCCCGCAATATCGATGATGCCTTAATCCGTCTGGGTATCGATGACGACGAAACCAAGGCGGCCGAACTGACCGCCCAGACCGTGCAGCCTAATTTCTGGAGCGACCCGGAGGCGGCTGCACGCGTGTCACAACAATTGGCGGCGCTCACCAAACATGCCGAGAGTTGGCGTAAGCTTCAGGCTGATGTGAAGGGAGCCGCGGACCTGTTGGAACTCGCCGACAAAAATGAAGCGGACAGCCTGCGCGTAGACCTTGAAGCGGCCTACGAGACCGCCCGCGCCGACTATGCGTCCCGCGAATTTGAGCTTAAACTCAGCGGTCCGCATGACCGTGCCTCAGCCATCATTGAGCTCCACGCGGGCACCGGCGGCACCGACGCTCAGGATTGGACCGAAATGTTGCAGCGTATGTACCTGCGCTACGCCGAAAAAGCCGGATTCACTGCGGAGATCGTCAGCCTTAGCCCGGGCGAAGAGGCCGGAATTAAGAGCGCGACCATCGAAGTGAACGGGCAGTACGCCTACGGCAAGCTAAAAAGCGAAGCCGGCGTGCACCGTCTAGTCCGCCTGTCGCCCTTCAACTCCGACAACCTGCGTCAGACCTCATTCGCTCTGGTAGAAATCCTGCCACAGCTGGACAAGGCCACCAGCATTCAGATCGACCCCAAGGACCTAAGAATCGACGTCTATCGCGCGGGCGGCCACGGCGGACAATCTGTTAACACCACAGATTCGGCCGTGCGGATTACGCACGTGCCCACCGGTACGGTCGTCGCCATCCAAAACGAGCGGAGTCAATTGCAAAATAAGGAGAAGGCTATGGCTATACTGACCTCACGCCTAACCGCCCTAATGGAAGCCGAGCATAAAGCCGAACTCGGCGAGCTGCGGGCAGGCGAGCGCGCGGCCGACTGGGGCCAGCAGATACGCAATTATGTACTGCATCCATACACCAAGGTTAAGGATACCCGCACCGGACATGAAACCGGTGACACGCAGGCCGTATTGGGAGGCGCGCTTGAGCCCTTTATCGACGCCTATCTGTCGAGTCAAATCGGTACCGCCAAAGACAGTGCATAAGTTTCACCGTTAGCATAACCGTAAGCGCTTTATTATGTTAGAATAGGTCCAATGATTCTCTTTGATCGTGTCACGAAAGTCTACCCGAATCAGTCGATTGCGCTGAGCGGCTTGAATTTGCATATCGAACCGAAGGAGTTCGTCACCATTGTGGGCTCCAGCGGGGCCGGCAAATCGACGCTCATCAAGCTCATGACGCGTGAAGAAGTCCAAACCTCCGGCAAAATCATTGTCGGCGGCCTGGATTATGACACCATCACACCCAAGGACGTCCCGCTAGTGCGACGCCGCATCGGTGTGGTCTTCCAGGATTTCAAACTGTTGCCCAACCGCCGCGTCGGCGAGAACGTAGCCTTTGCTCTAGAGGTTTCGGGTGCCCGCAGTAAGGAAATCAAGCGTGCCGTACCCAAAATGCTCCAACTGGTCGGCCTATCATCGAAGCAAAACGCCTTTCCTAACGAGTTATCCGGCGGCGAACGCCAGCGTGTGGCTATTGCCCGCGCCCTCATCCGCCAGCCGAAAATCCTCATCGCCGACGAACCCACGGGCAACCTTGACCCCAAAAACGCTTGGGAAATCATCGAATTACTGCTCAAAATCAACCGTTTTGGAACCACCGTACTATTGACTACCCACAATAAGGAGATCGTCAACGCGCTCAAACGCCGCGTCATTACCATCAACCGCGGCCGTATCGTCAAAGACGAAGAGCAGGGGAGGTACGCTTTATGATTACCCTCTGGCGTATCATTCAGGCCGGCGGCCGCAACTTCATGCGTAACGCCTGGCTGTCGACTGCCGCTACGGCTGTAATGACCGTGACGCTGTCGATTGTGGTGATTTCGTTTATATCCAATCTGGCGCTGACTTCGACCATCAAGGGTGTCACGGACAAGATCGACATCTCCATTTACCTCAAACATGAGGTGACCCCGGAGCAGGTTAATGCGTTCACTAAATCGCTTCAGGCCAGTTCCAATGTCGAAAGCGTGACCTACCTCTCGGAAGACCAGGCAATTGCCCAGTACCGTGAACAGAACAAGACCAACAAGCAGCTGCTTTCCGCCCTTGATATTGCCGGCAACGCGCTGCCGTCGTCGCTACAAGTCAAAGCCAAGGACCCGAAAAAGCTCGATGACATCACCGCTGTTGTAGAACAGCCACAGAACAAGGAGATGTTGGATCCTGCTGCGCCTCCGTCCTATACCGGCAGCCGCAAAACCACTATCGATAAAATTGTCAGTTTCTCGAACTTCTTCAAGTCTACCGGCCTCGTAGCTAGCGGTATCTTTGTCATAATTTCTACTCTCATCATCTTCAATACTATCCGCATGGCAATATTTACCCGCCGAGATGAAATCGAGATCATGAAGCTCGTAGGCGCCACCAAGTGGTTTATCCGCGGACCTTTCATCATCGAGGCGGCCCTGTACGGAATCATCGGTGCATTTATTGCCGTGGCCTTGTCGTACGTCCTACTAATGGGCGGGGGACCGAAGCTGGCCAGCTACGTGGACGTGGCGTCGACAATCGAATTCTTTAGGAATTACCCGGTGCTGGTAATCGGTGCAGAAGTACTAATCGGCCTCCTGATAGGTATGCTTTCAAGCCTACTGGCCATGAGCCGTTATCTTAAGCTTTAGCGCTTTAACAAGGCCTTTTAGCACTGCCAAGCCCATAGCACAACCAGTTTGACAAATACCCTCCAAATCTCTTATGATAAGGCCACCTTGGAGGGGCAAGACTAATTCGTAACTTCAATCATAATCACAACCGCATCCGCACCTCGCTCGCCCGCACGGCCAGCATATTTGCGGTACTTTTTGTGTTCAGCGGGACGGCTTTGGCCGACACCTATGACGATCAGATAAATGCATTAAAAACTACGTCAGCCCAGCAACAGGCTAACGCTAACCAATTTCTGGCGCAGGCTAATGACTATCAGGCACGAGTCAACCAGCTCAACGCTCAAATTGGCGCACTGCAGGCGCAAATAAATCTTAGCCAAGCTCAATCGCAACAGCTCTCAGCCAATATCGCTACCAATGAAGCCAACTTAGCGACGCAAAAACAAATTCTTGGCGCTAACATCAAGTCGATGTATTTAAACAGTGGCGTAACTCCAATTGAAATGATTGCCTCAAGCAAAAATCTGAGCGACTACTTCAATCAACAGCAATACCAAGATAGTATCAAGAGCAAGATTCAATCTGCCATGGCCGAAATTATCGTCACTCAAAAGTTGTTAGCGGCACAAAAAACCCAGGTCGATGCTTTGCTCATAACTCAGACCAGCCAGCGGCAGCTGCTTGCCAGCAGCCGAGCGGAGGCCAATGCACTTTTGGCAACGGCGGCGCAAAATGCCGATGTAGCAAACGCCTCCGTAAAGAGCAACAACGCAAAAGTAGCATCACTAAAGGCACAACAAGCCGCAATTCTGCAGGCCGCATCACGGAGCTTCGGCGGCTCCATCCCAGGGGCCTCGAGTGGTAGCGGTGGTGCTTGCGACAACGGTCACGGCAACGGCGGATATCCGGCTTCATGGTGCAGTGCAGGACAGGACCAGCCTGGCTATGGCGGCGCATGGGGATACAACCGCGAATGTGTATCATGGGCAGGCTGGCGACGCGCAAATATGGGTCGTGCTCTGCCAACAGGCTGGGGCAACGCTAACTCATGGGACGACTACGCACGCTCAGCTGGTTACAACGTCGACTATAGTCCAGAAGTTGGGGCAGTTGCCCAAACTGACGCCGGCGGATACGGACACGTTGCCATCGTGGAAGCTATTCAAGGCAGTAACGTAGTAGTAAGTGAAATGAATTACGACGGTGCCGGCCACTTCCGATATGGCACATACTCGAGCAGTTATTTCAAATATATTCACTAGAGGCACAATAAAAACATTAGCTAGGTATACCATTTATTGTGTGTATTTCAGCTTGTAGTCTAGACATTCTCAGGTGCCTAGTCGAAAAATAAGGTAAACTAGGACCAACACCAACCACAAGGAACCGACTTTTTGCGATCTACTTTTTCTACCCGAACCGCCGTCATCGTTGCCATTTTAATTTCCGTCGTCAGTTTTGCCGCCGGTGACCGACTTCATGGGCAGGGGCTCAACTTGTTCGCCAAGCAGCCCGACACCATCGACGCCTCCAGCCTCAACGACATCTACGCACTTATGCAGCGTAACTTCGACGGCTCAATCGACGCCGGGGCGGCTCTCGAAGGCGCTAAAAAGGGCCTCGTTGCGGCCGGCGGCGACCCATATACGGTTTATATGAACGCCGGTGAGAGCAAGGCGCTCAACGACGACCTCAGTGGTAAATTGAGCGGCATCGGGGCGGAAATCGGCATCAAGAACAACGTCCTGACTGTCGTAGCGCCTATCGCCGGTGCTCCGGCCGAAAAAGCCGGAATCCGAGCCATGGATCTTATTGCTAAGATTAACAGTGAAGATACTACTGGTATGAGCGTCGACACCGCTGTAAGCAAGATCCGCGGCAAAGCCGGCACTACCGTAAAGCTGACTATTCTTCATACAGGTGCGCTCGAAACCGCCGAAATCACCATTACGCGGGCTGACCTGACTGTTCCAAGCGTCAAATGGAGCATGAAGGATGGCGGCGTCGGTTACATTCAGATCAGCACATTCGGGACCGATACGTCCGCACTTATCCAGAAGGCGGCGAGCGAGCTTAAAACCCAGGGTGCTGCCAAAGTCGTTCTTGACCTACGCAACGACGGAGGCGGGTATCTAGATGCCGGCGTGGCTGTGGCCAGCCAGTTCCTGCCGGACGGCAAAACCGTTGTCAGCGAACGAACCTCTGGCAAGACCGTTGATACCCTAAACTCGCAGGGCGGCGGCGCGCTAGCCGGACTGCCCCTGGTCGTGCTCATCAACGGCGGATCAGCCAGTGCCAGCGAGATTGTCGCCGGTGCCTTGCACGATAACGGCGTAGCCAAGCTCGTCGGCGAAAAGAGTTTCGGCAAGGGCAGCGTCCAAGAAATGAAGCAGCTGCCGGGCGGCGCCCAGCTCAAAGTCACCGTAGCGCACTGGTACACCCCTAAGGGCGTCAACATCAACAAAGAGGGCATCAAACCGGACGCCGAAGTGAAGCTCTCCAACGAGGACTACAACGCCTCACGCGACCCGCAGCTCAACAAAGCCCTGGAGATGCTGAAGTAGCCATTTGTGTTGCCCGTAGGCTAACTCCAGCGTATAGTTAGAACCAATTGTTGTTACGGCTAACTAGTAGGAGTGCACATGGCAGGGGAGAGCCAGACTAAGTTTATATTTGTGACCGGCGGAGTCCTTTCGGGACTCGGGAAAGGCATCACCGCGGCGTCTCTGGGAACAACCCTTAAGGCCCGCGGTTTTAGCGTCAATATACAAAAAGTCGACCAGTATTTGAATACCGATGCCGGTACCCTCAACCCCGCTGAGCATGGTGAAGTGTTCGTCACTCACGATGGTGCCGAGACGGATTTGGATCTTGGACATTACGAACGCTTCTTAAATGCGGAGCTGTCGCATGGAAGCTCACTCATGAGCGGCCGGGTGTACGCCAAGGTTATTGCCGACGAACGCGCCGGCAAATATTTGGGCAAAACCGTCCAAATTATTCCCCATGTTACCAATGAGATCTGCAACCAAATTATTGCAGCTGGCGTTGGTTTTGATTTTCACATCGTCGAAATTGGTGGTACCGTAGGCGATTATGAAATCCTAGCGTCTCTCGAATCGATCCGCCAACTACGGCGCAAAATTGGTGCTGCCCATACATTTTATATGCATTTAGTCTACCTGCCGTACCTTGAGGCGTCCCACGAGATAAAAACCAAACCAGCTCAAAACACCGTCCGAGACTTACGTGAAGCCGGAATTCAACCTGATGCTATAATAGCTCGAGCCGAACGGCCCATAAGCCAAGCCATTATGAATAAACTCGGCCTGTTCTGTGATGTGGATGAACGTGGAATCGTTGCACTGCCAACCGTTAAAAGCGTTTATGAGGTGCCATTGATCCTAGAGGCGGCCGGACTACCGGATTACGTCACTACTCATCTGGGGCTTGAAGTGCGCAAGCCCGATATGCAGTCCTGGCAGAAGCTCGTCGAGCTCATCAAGCATCCTGATCACCGAAGTCTTAAAATCGGCGTTGTGGCCAAATATATGGATAACGAAGACACTTACATGAGTGTTTTCGAAGCCATCAAGTCGGCCGGTTGGGCTAATCGAGTGCGTCCAGAAATCTGCTGGATTTCGGCTGAAAAGTTGGAAGGTGAGGACGGCGAGCGAATGCTCGAAGGCTACGACGGCCTCGTCGTTCCCGGTGGCTTCGGCGGCCGCGGCGTTGAGGGCAAGATTACTGCCGCGACCTATGCTATGGACCACAACATCCCATATCTGGGCCTCTGCCTGGGAATGCAGATCGCGGTCATTGCCAAAGCCCGCCAGATCGGCCTGGAAAACGCCAATACCACTGAAGTCGATCCTGAAACCGCCCACCCGGTCATCGATATCATGGAAAGCCAGCGTGATGTCGAGTCCAAAGGCGGAACGATGCGGCTGGGCGACTATCCGTGCGTTCTGACAGCCGGCAGCAAGAGTGCTGAGGCCTATGGCACTACTAAGATTACTGAGCGTCACCGTCACCGTTGGGAATTTAATAACTCCTACCGTGCCGAACTTGAGGCTGCCGGCTTGGAGCTCGTCGGACTATCGCCCGACGGCAACCTAGTCGAAGTCATCGAAATCAAAGGCCATGACTTCTTCGTCGCCAGCCAATTTCATCCGGAGTTTAAGTCCCGACCCAATACGCCGCACCCATTATTCAATGCCTTCATGGCGGCAACAGCCAAACACCGAGAATACCGCGAGCAAGGCAAAAGGAGTATAGTAAGCATATGAACAATCGACCGTTAGCTCGTATTCTGCTGGTTGAAGATGACTTGGCATTGGCCAACGCCTACAAGGTGCGTATGGAAGCCGAGAACTTCCACGTCCTGCATTGCCCCAACGGGGAAGAAGCCATGCAGACCGCTTTGGAATATCACCCTGATCTGATCCTGCTCGACCTCATGATGCCCAAGATATCCGGCTTCGACGTGCTGGATATCCTCCGCAACACTCCGGCGACCTCCCATACCAAGATTATCATCCTGACGGCGCTCAGCCAGCCGTCCGACCAGGCCCGCGCCAAAGATCTGGGAGCCGATGAGTTCCTGGTCAAATCCCAGGCCGTCGTTTCCGATGTCATGAAGCGCATCCGCTTCCACCTCGGCATCAAGGAAACTGAAGCCGCCTAAAAATAATTCCAAACTAAAAAACGCCCCTCGGGGCGTTT
This sequence comes from Candidatus Saccharimonadia bacterium, assembly GCA_038244585.1. Classification (GTDB taxonomy): domain Bacteria; phylum Patescibacteriota; class Saccharimonadia; order UBA4664; family UBA4664; genus UBA4664. The sequence goes on from JBBRTI010000004.1 coordinate 25,495, forward strand.
TTTAGTAGACTGGGTTAGTCCTGCGGCACAACCGAGACAATAGTCCGCCGTACCTTGGTACCGGTGAACTTGATAATCTGTCGGATCGAGAAGGCGACGACGCCGTCGCGCAGAGCGAAGAGGGTCTGGTCCAGACCGACTCCAACACCGGGACCGGCTTCCATGCGGGTACCGCGCTGGCGGACAAGGATGCCACCGGCACGTACGGTCTGACCGCCGAAGCGCTTAACGCCGAGCCTTTGACCGGGTGAATCGTGGAGGTTCTTTGACGAGCCTCCGGCTTTTGTATGTGACATAGCTTAATTCTTCCTTAGTAATAGTAGTTGCCGTCCGACGATTTGATCGTCTCGGGCGTATAAAAGCGGCTCGTTAGCATGCTTAAAAACCTTCATAGTGTAGCCTAAGCCAGGTAACGCGTCAAGGACGTCCAGGTAACGCCACTTCCTGGCCTGGCGCCAAGCCGGCAGACATAATGCCACTTCGGAGCCGGAGTTTAGTTGGGCAGCCCAACTTGCCAGGGACCCCAGGTAGAGCTCACGGAGTTCGGCCCGGGCAGCCTCAAGTTGGTCGGACGTAGGCTCGTGAATCAAGTTCGGACCCAGATAGCCCTCGCTGACCACTGAGCACCCGCCATCCGGCAGCTTCAGCTCACGCGCGTCCGTCGGGTCTAAAACCTCCCAATTGCCTGTAATGTCGGGGCGCAGATCTTGAAGCCAGGCAAGGTTCTCCCGAGTCGCCGCAACCATTTCCGGCGCCAGATCCGATCCGAGAGATTTGCGTCCCATCAGCAATGCTTCCTGGGGTATCACACCGGTGCCGCAGAACGGATCGACAACCACGCCGGCTGTCGTCGTGTTGATTAGGATCTGCGCCAGCTTAGGCGGCAGCATGCCGACTTTGGCACTTCGGACCGGGCGTTCGTAGTCCCGCTTGGAATACCAGTCGATATCCTGGATCTGCTCGGTCAAGGCTACGATCATAGTCTGCTTATCAATCACGATCATAAGTTCAAACCCGTCTTCGATAACCCGGTTGTGCTTGAGCTGAGCCACGGTGGTATCGGTCCCCTTGGTTGGCGTAATGAGCCGAATGGACCTGCCCTCATGGCGCAGGCGATTCTTAAGCTCGAGGCCGGAGCTAAGCACAAAACGAGTGGTAGTCCGCAAGCCGTAATAGCTCACGGCGAAGGGCATCTTCTTGTCATAAGTGGGCAAAAGGTTGATATCGAGGACCTCCATGAGCTCCGCGGCCAGGCCCTGATAGATGATCCTGCCCATTTTTTGCGCTCCGCCCAGCAGATCAAGATCGTATCTAGACCCCAGAACTGCCGACTGCCGACCGAACGGCTCGACGCCGTCCGAACCGACGAGAGACTCAAGCTCGACCAGACCGAGCTCCGGCTGGCGCCCCAGTAGGGCGATGTGCGTGAAATTAGTCATGACCCCTACTTTACCAAAAATGTAGACAAACATCAACAATATGGTATCGTATGCCGTATTGGTATCTTCCACGAAAATCGTTGACATTAAGCATTAGCTTTTCGTAAGATATGACTATGAGGTATGTGATGAACATCAGCGAAGTCCTTGTAGGACCACTCGCCACCATCATGTCCTTCCGCGCCGTCGCCTGAGTCATCCCTGACCAGGCGGTTTTTGATATCTCGTCCTAGATCGGAGGAGCGAGTGACTACTTTAGTTAGCGCACCCCAAGCGCGAACGCACCACAGTCCGATGCAGTTTCGGGGCGGAAAAGCTTCACACAAGCGCCCATCGCGGTCGCCTGTGGTCCGTGATCGAGCGGCCTACACCCCTTATGCCAAGAATCCCGGCGAGAGGTTGGTAGCAGACCTACTCAGGATTGAAGGCCTCAAGTACGACTATGAGCCGCAGGAGTTCAGCCTAGAGCTGACCGGCAAGGGCAAGTCCGCCATCAAACCAGACTTTTACGTCCGCAAGTTCCATGTTTTCTTGGAGGTCACTCAAGGAAATGATCTGAACATGGGTTTTAAGCGTTCCAAGATCAGGAACGCCCACGCACTTTACCCCGAAGCCACCATCATCCTCGTGGGGCCCGACGAGCTCGCCGAGCTGGACTCCGGGCAGGTAATGATCATCGACCTGATCGAACAGGGTATTGAGGACCGGGAGGCGCCACACGGATGCACAAACGTCGCATGATCAACATCCGACGCGATTCAGAAAGGAGGGTCACCTTGAACACCAATCGGACCGCAATCATCGGCTCGACTTAGGGGGTGATCCGTTTCTGGCAGGTATGCCGTGCAGAGCCTACCATTTCCAATGCCGCACATATTCCACCCTCCGAGACCCGGCATCGTATGAGAATGCCGGGTCCGGAGGGGCTTTTTATACCATCTCTCTGGATACTGAATGGAGCGGGGTAATGACAGCTTCGTACCTGATACCCAGTCCTGGGCCATGTCTTAGACGGCGTACATCGCCTCATAAGTTCGTCGGTCCAGGTGAAGCGGAGTTTGCCTCATGGTGCCAGCTCCTTGGCATCGACATCTCGTATGAACCATTTCTATACGAGCTCGTCACAATTCTGGATTACGACGATAATGGAGTCGGGCGCGTCCGTGTCCGCAAGGGCTTTGCACCGGATTTTCTCATCCATGCCACGGATTACTGGCCCGCAATGCATGTGGAAATTACCGGCGCCCGCAGGCGCGGCAAAAAAATCTACCGCATGCGACGGACCCGAGAGCAATACCGCATGCATACTGTCCTACTGGTCATCGGAACCTCATCTTGGCGCCGCATCGAACGCGAACCCCAGGAGCTCAGGCGACTGCTCCTCAGGGCTGGCCGCAGAGCAATTGCCATTTCACCGAACTCTTCAGCTGCTGAATCTGCGTGACGCCGTTCCTTATGGGAACGGCTTTTTATTTTGGTATCATTGATACATGCAACCAGAAGTCATCACCGTTTCCCAATTTGTCGGTATCATCAACGACACCTTGGCGATAGCCTATCCGCTGGTAATCGTCGAGGGTGAGGTTTCGAGCTTCAAGGTCAACCAAGGCAAGTTCGTCTTTTTCGACCTAAAAGACGATACCAGCACGCTCAGCTGTTTCATGATGCTCCACCAGTTGCGTCTACCCATCGAGGACGGAATGAAAGTTCGGGTCACGGGCAGTCCTAAAATCACCAAGTTTTCGAAGTTCAGCCTGACGGTGCGGGCCATTGAACCGGCGGGTGAAGGGGAATTACGGCGAGCTATGGAGCTATTGAAGCGCAAACTGACGGCCGAAGGGCTCTTTGATGTTTCACGCAAGCGTCCACTGCCACAATATCCTCATACCATTGGCCTTATCACTTCTGCCACCTCGGCAGCATATAGCGATTTCATTAAGATCCTTGGTGCCCGATGGGGCGGCGTCGACGTTCGCCTGGCCGACGTGACAGTCCAGGGAAACACCGCTCCGGACCAGATTGTCGGGGCCATTGAGTATTTCAACCAGGCATCGCCGCCGGTCGACGTGGTGGTACTTATTCGCGGCGGCGGTTCGTTGGACGACCTCAGCGCTTTCAGCACCGAGCCTGTCGCCAGGGCGGTCGCAGGTAGCAGGACTCCGGTTATCGTGGGCGTGGGTCATGAGATTGACGTCAGCCTGGCCGACTATGCCGCCGACGTACGGGCCGCCACTCCGACCGACGCCGCCAGGCTGGTGGTACCCGACCGGCTGGAAAGGGAGGCGCACATCACTTTTACCGCCGGGCGCATGATTCAAGCGATCGGCGGCTTGGCTGAGGCCCGCCACACGCAGATAGACCGCCATCTGGACGCTATGCAGCGCTACCTGCGTCGGCCGGCCGAAACCGTCAGAGAGGCAACAGTCGTCCTCTCAAGACACCTTGAACGTATGGAGGGCAGTCTAAGGCGTACGGGGGAGCTCACAGCCTACCTCAGGGGATCTTTGGAACCGGCCTACCGCAACGCCATCGTACGTCGCCGAGAACGCGCTATAAGTCTGGAGCGGCTCCTGCGGTCAGCCAGCCCGGAAACGGTATTGGCGCGGGGTTACTCTATCGTGAGAACAAAAACAGCCATCCTAAAGGATGCGGCTAAGGTCCAGTCCGGTGAGGAGCTCATGGTACAATTAGCGAAAGGAACATTGAGTGTGAAGGTTAAGAAATAATGCCGCTGAAACCGTTCCATTTCGAGGCTGCCATCAAAGAGCTGGAAGAGATAACCCAGTGGTTTGAGTCGACTGAAGCCGACCTGGATGAAGGTCTGGTTAAATTCGAGCGTGGCATGGAACTGGCAACCCAGCTGAAAGAACATTTGGCAACGGTTGAAAACCGCGTCGAGAAAATCAAGGCCCGCTTCGACGGCACTCGCCAGCCGGCCCAGCCTACTGAACCGTTCGGCGACGAAACCGACCTGCTCGACTGATGCTATGGTACTTGCTCGCCCTTGTCCTGCTGGGCGGGTTCGGTATCGCTGTCTTCGTCGGCGCGCCTTACGTTCCTATCCTCAAGCGCGACTATGGCCCACTCCTAGATCTTGCCGATATAAAACCAGGCCAGACCCTTATTGACCTTGGTTCCGGCGACGGACGGCTGCTGCGGGAAGTTGCCAAACGCGGCATCCGGGCAGTCGGGTATGAGATTAACCCTGCTCTATATGTCATCTCACGGGTGGTCTGCTGGCGCTACCGGAACCTTGTGACGATACGTCTGCGTGACTACTGGCACGTCACCTTGCCGCCCGCCGATATTATTTACGTCTTTCTATTGGAAACATATATGAGCCGGCTGGACCGCAAGCTGACAGCCGAACTGATCCGTCCCACGACGGTTGTTTCGTTTGTCTTCCAGATACCGGGCCGAGCAGCGACCCGGGCTTCCCGCAACACTTTTGTTTATGAGTATCCCGAACCTCCGGCGACCTTGCGCAATCCGGTCTAGGGGATTACCATAAGCACTAATATGATGTCCTCTACTCCTAATTTAAACGCTCCCCAAACTGGCCGTAACTCGCTAACAACCGTTCTCATCGCCGTTCTGGCGGTTGGGGCCTTGGGATTCGGTATATTGGCCATCGTTGCCTTCTCTACAGCGGGTACGGCTACGAAAACTCTGGAATCTCAAAAGCAGGCTGCTGCCGATTCTGCCCGGACAGACCAGAAGAAAGCCGATCAGACGGCGGCCGAACTGGCGTCAGAGTCGCCGTTCCGGTCATATGTCGCACCCGTCGAGTACGGTTCTTTCGAAATCAAATTTCCTAAGAATTGGAGTGGCGATGTTAAAGAAAACCGGTCTAACTCCATCCAAGTCAGCCTGGTTGTGAATCCGGACTTTGTCCGCACTCAGAACGGCACTGACGACCTGGTCGCCGCAAAAATCACTTTGTACCAGCGAACACTCGCTGAGCTAACCAAGGAATATACCACTAACCGCGAACTTAAAAAATCTGATATTACTGTCGCTGGCATACCCTCTGTTCAGTACACTGGAAAATTCGCGGATAGGCGTACCAAGCGTTTGGTCGCGGTCCCCGTGAGAGATAAGACTCTGGTTTTCACTAACGAAAACGCTACATATAACAGCGAATTCGATCTCATCATGGCCCAGTCCAGAATTAACCCGTAATAGCGCCATATTTATCGCGCTTACGCTTGAGGATTCACCGACAGCGGTGCTAATCTGAAGAGTATTAAGTCGGTGGAGGTGAATGGCTGAGCATAACCCAGTTGCAAACAAGCGCGAAGCCTTAGTGGTTTCTCGGCTTGATGCAACGCTCCAAGCCGTCGAGTCTGCCTCAACACCGCGGCGGGCCATCCGTGCTGTCATGCCGGTCATAAAAAAGGCTCTGCCAGGTGGTACGGTGGCAGCCTTCCTCTACGGCCCGACCGGAACCGTGGATATGGTAGACGAACACCTGCTCCCCGCCGATGCCCGCGGCCTGCTGATATACCCCCCGCCGGAATTATCAGAGGAGTACCTCACTGCCCCCGATGTTGCGGCCTGGCAGGGCAGCACCGGTTTTAAAGCGGCTATGAAAGAAATGGGCGGAGGCAGCAGCACTGTGTTCCTGCTCCTGACGCAAAACGAGACGCTCGGCGGTATCATCCTGCTCGGACATGATAAAGCCACGCCCGAATCCAAGGCGACTATTCAGATCCTTCGCCGTGCGTTAGCGAGCGCTCTGGCAGGCCTTAAGCTCCGCCAGGCTGTCAAGAACGGCCTAGCTGAAAGTCTGGCTCTGCAGCGCATAACTCAAGCCGTAACGAAATCACTTGATTTCGACAAGATTGTCGATACACTGCTGGCTCACACTCGTCGTCTCTTCCACGTCGATGCTGTGTCCTTATTCCTGATTGCACCTGAAAGATCCGACCTCTACATCTATCGGGCTAATGGATTGTCAGAGCCCTACATCAGCGCAATAAAGATAGATATAGACAGCCCCGCCCTAAAAAAGTTGATTCTAGACCGCGGACCGGCTCAAATTTACGACGTGAGCAAAGGCGCCATAACCACTCAGACAGGCCTGCTGGAGAGGGAGGGAATCCGTTCTATACTAATTGCGCCCATCTTCGCAGCGGACGAGCCGGTTGGCGCCCTAGTGTTGTACTCCAAGAGCCTGCGGCATTTCATTTTTTCCGAGCTGCGGTTCAGTCAGAGCTTGGCCGAGCAGGCCAGCATAGCTTTTGCCAACGCTAACATGCACTCGAACCTCATCAAGATATCCAACGAGATCGAGCAGACCCGCAACCTGATGCAGGACGGACTGGTGGTACTCGATATGGATGGGGGACTGCGCTATTTCAACACGGCCGCCGGTTCGCTGCTGCAGTTGAGCCGACACGATCTCAAGCGCACCTTTAGTATCGATTTGTTCGGACGCGCAGTCCATACGACGCTCGAAGCCAACCTTTTCTCGGATGCAATAGCCGGCGCTCGAACGGGTAATATCGAACGCACCAATTTTTCCGTGGCTAGCGACGATACCAACGGCTATTATGAGGCCGTCTACTCTCCCTACCGAGATACCGCCGGAAAGATGGTGGGGACTCTGATTAGTATCCGAGACATAACCCAGCTCTACCTAGAAAAAGAGAAACTGGCAACCATCCAGGCAAACATGCTCGACGGCCTGATTTTGATTGATTCATCCGGTGTCGTCAGCGAGTACAACCAAGAATGGCAGGGCCTGTTCGGCCAACACGGTAATCTCACAGGCAAGAAAGTTTTAGCCGAACTGAATGATCGCGACGACGTCGTGTTCGATCAAAACATTCCTGAGCTGATCGCCGAAGTGCTGCGCGGCAAACGCCTGACGTGTTACGGACATTTCGTCGGCCAAGGCAGGCACGTCCAAATCTCCTTCGGCCCGGTACGCAGCCTGGATAAGGTAACCGGCGCCGTCGTCACGGCGCGTGATATCACCCCTCTCATAGAGAAAACAGTGGAAGCCAACGAGATGACCGCTAAGGCCCAACGCCACCTGCGGGAGCTCTCGCAGTTGGCCGAGCTCTCCAGCATCATCGGGTTCAATGTCAGCACAATCTACCAGAAGTACGTTGCAAAGATCAGTACGCTGCTCGTATCACCTGAAGCTTCAATCTATCTCTACGAACCCGGGCAGCAGGTTTTAGTACAGCAAACGCCCGAGACTGGTTCCACCGATAAAAAAATCATACAGTTGAGTGCGGACAATCTGGTAGCCCGGGCATTTTCCGCCCGCCACAGTATGTCGTCTACAGACGACCATAATGACATGCACCGGCTGGCTATGCCAATCATCCATCATTCCAAGACCCTCGGTGTCATCGCTGTAGGACGACCGGCTTCCAGCTATGATGAACATGATTCTAAGCTGTTACGGCTCGTCGCTACCCGACTGGCCGTCCTAATAGAGAACTCGAACCTCTACCACGACGTCAACGCACGGCGCGAACGCTGGGAAGCCGTTTTCCGTTTTACGGATGAGGGCATAGTCATCTTTGACCGCAACGGCATCATCGTCGGATTCAACCCGGCGTCCACCAACATCACCCAATGGACTACTGCCGAAGCTATTGGCAAGCCGTTCGACAGTATCATCAAGACAGCGGCCGAGAACCAAACGGCCGGGGTCTCGCCCTTGGCACGAGTACTCATCGAAGGTGTCACCATCGCAAAAAGCGAACAATTGATAGAGAGCCGTACCGGCAGCCGGGTCTGGACCGAAACCAGCTACTCGCCAATCTTCGACGACTCGGGCCGAGTCACCTCAGGCATCGCCATTATCCGCAACACCCTTAAAGACCGTGAGGTCGATGAGATTAAGAGCGATTTCATTTCCATTGTCTCGCACGAACTCAGGACGCCTCTCACGGCCATCAAGGGTTTCTTGTCGATGGTCATCAAGACCGACTTCGGACCGTTAAACGACAAGCAGTCTCATTACCTCACACGCGTCTACCAGTCCAACCAGCGCATGATCAATCTGGTAGAAGACCTGCTAGACGTCTCATACATCGAATCGGGCAAAATCAACCTCACCATCAACCCCGTCGGACTCGAAAATATCATCACAGAAGTTGTAGCGGAACTGGCAGGCAAGAGCGTGGCCAACGACATAACGGTCAAGGTCAAACGCCATGCCAAGCTACCGTTGGTACTGGCCGACGAGACCCGCCTGCATCAGGTCATGCTCAACCTTGTTGACAACGCCATAAAGTATTCCATGCCAGGGAGTCTCGTCCAGATTGACTGCACGGTTCAGGGGGATGAGCTCATCACCACCATTACCGACCAGGGCGTCGGCATTGGCAAGGGTCAGGTCGACCGTCTCTTCACCAAGTTCGGCCGTATTTATAATCCGATGAGCGTCCAGGCGGGAGGATCGGGGCTGGGGCTCTATATAGTCAAGAACCTAGTGGAATCCCATGGGGGACGTATCTGGGTAACTAGTCAGGAGGGAAAGGGGAGTAAATTCCGGTTCTCGGTTCCCATAGCGAAACAGCTTCCCCTCTTGGGATAGGGAATCCTATCTGTTAAACTATCAAGTACAAGGAGATTCTCGTGGCCAAAATTTTACTCGTCGAAGATGATGCGATCCTGGTAGAAATGTACCAGGCGAAATTCGAGCTGGAAGGCCATGATGTACGTATCGCGACCAACGGCGAGGACTGCCTGGCAATCCTGAAGGATTTCCGGCCGGAGCTCATTTTGCTTGATATCCTCATGCCGAAGCTAAACGGCTTTCACGTCCTCAAGGAAATCAAGAAGCAGCCCGAATTGCGCCAGATTCCCGTCATCCTGCTTACCAATCTCGGTCAGGCCGAAGTCGACATGAACCAGGAGTTGGCCAAGGCCTTAGGCGTCAGCGACTACCTCATTAAGAGCCACCATACACCTGACGAGGTCGTCCAGAAGGCCGTCAAGGTACTAAAGGATTCCGGCAGAAACACCTCGACCGAGGCGTAGTCCGCAACCCGGCAAGGAAAGCCCCAGAGCATGCCGACCTATCAGACCAATGCCATCGTGATCGGCCGTACCAACTTCGGTGAGGCCGATAGAATCATCCGAATCATCACACCCGAAAACGGCAAGCTCAGCGCCGTAGCCAAAGGTGTCCGTCGCATCAAGAGCCGCAGCGGGGGACACTTAGAACTGTTCAGCGACGTCGCCCTGACGCTGGCCAAGGGCCGCAATCTGGACGTCGTCACTTCCGCCAGGTTGAGTTGGTATCCTCACAGCCTAGCGGGCGACTACGGGCGTCTGGGGCTGGCCTTCATGACGGCGTCAATGGTTGACCGCTTAGTCGAAGAGAACCACCCACAGGCAGACATCTACGAGCTCACCAGCGAAATGCTCCGCCTGCTCGAGGCCGGTCGGACTGGTAAACTTCCCGAGTTATGGTTTAAGCTACGCTTGTTGCAACTGCTCGGCTACCGGCCCGAGTTGGGCGCCTGCCTAGCCTGCGGACGAAAAAGCGCCGAAACCGCCTACGGATTTAGCTCAGAGCGAGGTGGAATCGTCTGTGACACCTGCCGCGAAGCCATGGCTATCCCGATGTCAAACCCCACCATCAAGCTATGGCGTATTCTGAGCGACCACCCCTTCGCCAGCATTACCGGCATCAGAGGCGGTGAGGAACTGGCCCAAGCCAGCTTGCCAGCCTGCGACAGTTTTTATCAATTTCACCTTGGCCGAGTCTTCTCGGCCGATCCCATCGGAGAACCACTATGAAACCTACCGAACTAAGCTGGGTCCTGAGCGATTATGAGGCGGGGGACATCGAAATCCCTGAACGCATCCGCGAATTTCCCGAGATGTGCGAGGGCGAACTGATGACCAGCGACGAAGTCGAGGAGTTTATCAAGGACTCCATAGCCACCCTGCGTATCCTGTCCGATAAGCATTCACCACGCTTCGGAACCGTCGTCGATACCTTCAAAGCCGACATGGCCGTCCTCTACGAACTTGGTCGCATCGAAGAGGATGAGTATAATGGACTAACTGACGACATTAACCTAAGGTTTTAACAAGAATGGCCGAACCAACCAGTCCCTCCATGGAAACCCTCGTTTCGCTGGCCAAGCGACGGGGCTTCGTGTTCCAAACGTCCGAAATTTACGGCGGCCTGGCCGGATTCTGGGACTACGGTCCTTATGGCGCGGAACTAGCCAAGAATATCCGCGACGCCTGGTGGCGCGCCTTCGTTTACGCCCGTCCCAATATCGTCGGACTGGACACGGCTATCATCCAGAACCCCAAACTATGGGCGGCCTCAGGCCATGTCGCGACCTTCGCCGACCCGCTGGTCGACTGCCGAAGCTGCCAACACCGTTTCCGCGCTGACCACGTCGCTGGTTTTGAGACCAAGGACCTGGCCGCCTACGACGAGACCCTTAAAACCAAGAAATGTCCCAACTGCGGCAAGTCCGGCCAGTGGACGCCGGTCCGCGACTTCAATATGATGTTCAAGACCTACGTGGGCCCAGTGACGGACGAGGCCAACGTCGCCTACCTGCGCCCGGAGACGGCCGGAGGTATCTTCGCCCAGTTCCAAAACACCCTGGAAACCTCACGCCAAAAGATACCCTTCGGAATTGCCCAGGTAGGGAAGGCCTTCCGCAACGAAATCACTCCTGGCGACTTTATCTTCCGCGTCCGCGAATTAGAACAAATGGAACTCGAGTACTTCACTTCGCCGGAGACCGCCGATGCCGATTACGAAACTTGGAAGGCTTACTGCTGGGCTTGGCTGGGTGATATCGGGCTGAAGGAGGATAACCTCCAGTGGTACGAACATGACGCGGGTGAACGGGCGCACTACGCCGCGGCCAGCACCGATATCCAATACCGCTACCCGATGGGCTTCAAGGAACTCTACGGCATCGCCAACCGCACCGATTACGACCTCAAGGCTCAAGGTGAAGGGAGCGGCAAGGACCTCAGCTTCTTCGACGAAGCCACGAAGTCCCGCTACGTGCCATACGTCATCGAACCGTCAGTAGGAGTTGGGAGGTTGTTTTTGGCGCTGATGCACTCCGCCTACACTGAGGAGGCGGTCAAGGACGATACCCGTATCGTCCTCAAGTTCAAGCCCGAAATCGCCCCAGTCAAGGTCGCCGTGCTACCGCTCTCGAAAAACGAGAAGCTGATTCCTCTGGCCACCAAGGTGTTCGACAACCTGGCCGGCCGCTTCCGCACCGAATACGATGAGACCCAGAGCATCGGACGCCGTTACCGCCGTCAGGACGAAATCGGCACCCCGCTGTGTATCACAATCGATTTTGAGTCCCTAGAAGACGACGCAGTTACCATCCGCCATCGCGACACCATGGAACAGACCCGCGTCCCAGTGACCGGTCTTAGCTCAGCAATCGATAAGATGCTGGCAAGCTTTTAACCTGTGACGTCACGCACCGATCCCCACATTGTGGTAATTGGCGGCGGCACCGGCAGTTTCACCGTTCTGTCGTCGCTCAAGGAGCACACCCGGAACATTTCGGCTATCGTTAATATGGCCGATGACGGCGGCTCCACCGGCATTCTGCGGGACGAGCAGGGCTCCTTGCCGCCCGGTGACGTCAGACAGTGTCTAGTAGCCCTGTCGCGAGCACCCGAGACGTTGCGGACGCTGTTTAACTACCGGTATGAAGGCGGAACTCTTAGCGGCCATGCCTTCGGCAACTTACTCCTGAGCGCCCTCGAAAAAACCACCGGCAATTTCGGCATCGCCGTACAGACCGCCAGCAAGCTACTAAATATTACGGGCCAGGTTCTGCCGGTGACCCTGGAGGATTGCAAACTCGTCCACCTCACTCCGGACGGACGGACTATCACCGGCCAGCACGCCGTAGAGAACCACTCCATGAACCCCGACGTGCGTCCGAATCTGCGCCTTGAGCCAGCCGTGAAACTTAACCCCAAAGTCGCGCGGGCGCTGGAACGGGCCGATCTGATTGTTATCGCGCCAGGCAACCTGTACGCCTCGTTGGCACCAACATTGCTGGTACCAGGATTCGCCGCCGCTATAATCGCATCAAAAGCTCCGCTGGTAAGTGTCATCAACCTCGTCACCAAGCCGGGTCAGACCGACGGCTTCAAAGTGGGAGACTTCGCCGACGAGATCGAGCGGTTCATCGGTGCCCACCGGCTGGATTACGTCATCTATAACACCCAACGCCCGGATAAGTCTCTGCTCAAAAAGTACGCCGCAGCGGGGGAGTACTGGGTCGAAAGCGGCGAATCGACGCTCACGAACGCCCATTTCCAGGCCATCGGCGCACCGTTGGTGTCGGGTGATATCCCCACATTCCAACCCGGAGATACTTTGATTCGTCGTACCCTCATCCGTCACGATGGAGCGCGTCTGGCACAGACCATAATGAGCCTGTTGCCAAGTCAATAAAAATGCAAAAATATTCGTATTTACATTTCTAGTTAAATGTTCTAAAATAGTTCCAACGTATCGCCATTGCGACACTTTTTTGTGGATGTGACAACTGTTGACTCCAAACCAGACATATTATATAATTTAGGCAACTATGAACGACATTATCCTGCCCGCCAAACCTGCCAGTTCGTACGATTACAAATCGACGGCCGCCCAAATCCTGCAAGAACTGCGTCGCGACCGCGATCGTCAGATTATTTCGCGCCGCTTTGGTTTTGGTATTCCCAAGCGCCAGACTCTGGAAAAAATCGGCAACGACTTTGACATTACCCGCGAGCGGGTCCGCCAGATTGAAAAAGCCGCCATCGCCAAGATGCAGGCCAACCAGTCTAGCGCCGTCGAACAAGCCAATGAGCTGCTGGTCGAGATCGTCCGTGAGCAGGGCGGCGTCGCACCAATCGCCGATATAGCAGCCGTTCTTGCCGTGCCCGATAATGACCTGCCTTACATCGTCTTTTTGACGCTGCTCGTTCCCGGTCTTAACCTTATCGACGAAGACGACAGCCTACGTGTGTCAGCGGGCTTGAATCCAATCTATCAGCGCTCCCAGTGTGTCGCTCTAATCACCGAGATAGTCAAAGCTATCAAGGAATATGGCAAGCCGATCACATTGGCCAAGCTCCGCTCAAAGCTGCCGTCAGAACTTGACGGCCTGACCCTTGAGCAGCTGATGCGTATATCAAAACAGCTGGCTTACTTCGACGGCAAGTGGGGACTTATCAGCTGGCCGGAGGTCAATCCAAAAAGCATCCGTGATAAGACCTATCTGGTGCTGAGTCGCCATGGCCGGCCACTGCATTTCTCCGATATCGCCAAGCACGTTCGCGGGCTGGGAACCACCAAGCGCGACGTTACTATTCAGGCGGTCCACAACGAACTCATCAAGGACCAGCGGTTCATATTGATAGGCCGCGGCATTTACGCTCTGGCTGAATGGGGTTATACCCCCGGAACGGTCGCAGAGATCATCTCCAGCGTCCTGCGCGAGGAAGCGCCGCTCCATAAGGACGAAATCGTCCGCCGCGTCCTCATGAAGCGCCAAGTCAAGACCACCACCATCATCCTAAACCTCCAAGAAAAAGACCAGTTCGTCCGCACCGCCAAAGCCACCTATAAACTAAAAGAGGAGTAATAAGGAATGGATATTGGAAGCATCATGGCCCCAATTGTTGCGATCTTCCAGTTCATCGGCCTAATACTCTTTAAATTCTATGGGTGGGTGATCGTCGTTGCAGTTCTTGGCTATTTGATTTGGCAAAACCGCCGACGTGAACAGTGGGTCAATGACATAGACACTGTGCTCCTACTAATCGAGGTCCCCAAAGACAACGAAAAGAAAGAGCTGTCCGCCGAGCAGATGTTCGCCTCACTCCACGGAATATTGCGCCCCAGGAGCGAACTGACACGTGACGGTATTATCCAAGAGCATGTCTCATTCGAAATTGTCGCCCGGGAGAACTCCATCCAGTTCTACGTCTGGACCCCCAAGCACCTCAAGGACTTTGTTGAGAGCCAAATTTACGCCCAATACCCGACGGTTCAAATCCGCGAAGGCGCCGATGATTATTCGCGCACCGAAGTCGGGGAGCGGACCGTCTACGGTACCGAGCTCGCGCTGACCAAAACCGATGTCTTGCCCATAAAGACCTTCGCCTCGTTCGAAGTCGACCCTCTGGCTGGCATAACCGGCGTTCTGGCTAAGCTTGAGCACAGCGGGGAAGAAGTCTGGATTCAGATTTTAGCCCGGCCGCTCGACGACGCCTGGCAGGACAAAGGCAAGCACCATATCGAGCAGATCAAATCCGGCAAGAAAGGCGGCAGTTTCTTGTCGCAGATCACTGACGCATTGCTCATGATGCCGGTGTTTGTTATATCCAATTTCATCACGGCGCTATTCGCGCCTCCAGGGACCGGCGACAAGAAGGGTGATGGGGCTAAGGCAGCCGCCAAGCCGGAAGTATCCACCGGTGACCAGACGATCATCAAGGCCATCGAGGAGAAGATTACCAAGCTCGGTTACAGCGTCAAAATCCGTATCGCTTACCTAGGACCCGACGAAGCGGCCGGCAAGCAGCGCCTCCAGGCCATCGTGGGCGGCTTCAAGCAATTTAATACCACCAACCTCAACGGCTTCGCCCCGAGCAAAATATATAACAGTCTTGATTTCATCGAAGATTACCGCTCGCGGCTGTTTTTAGACTCCGGACAGATCCTCAACATCGAAGAACTGGCCTCGCTCTACCACCTGCCGCACATGTCGGTGGAAACGCCTAACATAGTCTGGACCACTTCAAAAACTAGCGAGCCGCCGCCCAGCCTGCCCATAGAAGGCACGACCGAAGCTGGAGAAGTAAGCCTGTTCGGCCTGACTAACTTCCGCGGCCGACACCTTAAATTCGGCATCAAGCGAGCTGACCGCGGCCGCCACATGTACGTCATCGGCCAGACCGGTGCCGGCAAGACTTTTCTCCTCCAGTTGCTCACCCTTAGCGATATCTACCACGACCAAGGGTTCGCTATCATCGACCCCCACGGCGATTACGCCACCGACATTCTAAAATATATTCCAGAGCATCGCATCAAGGACGTTGTATACTTTGACGCCACCGACCGAGACAACCCCATGGCGTTCAATCCTATGGAAGTCACCGACCCTAATTTGAAGAACCATATCTCAAGTGAGCTCGTGGGTGTCTTGAAGCGCATGTTCGAAGCGACCTCCTGGGGGCCGCGTTTGGAATACATACTGCGCTACACCGTGCTGGCCCTGTTGGATTACCCTGGTGCCACCATGCTGGATATTACGCGCATGCTGACCGAAAAGGATTTCCGCAAGAAGGTAATCAGAGAAATTGACGACCCTGTGGTACGCACATTCTGGAATACTGAGTTCGCCTCCTGGAATGAGAAGTTTGCTTCAGAAGCCGTCGCACCGGTATTGAACAAGGTTGGAGCCTTTGTAGCTAACCCGCTTGTTCGTAATATTATCGGCCAGAAGCAGAGCGCCTTCAATATCCGCCAGATTATGGATGAAGGTAAAATTTTCATCGTCAACCTGAGCCGTGGTCAGGTCGGTGAAGACAACGCGGCCATTCTGGGTGCCCTGATGGTCACCAAGATCCAACTAGCTGCCATGGGCCGCGCCGACATGCCACTGGAAGAACGTCGCCCGTTCTACCTGTACGTGGACGAATTCCAGAACTTCGCTACCGATAGTTTTGCCGTCATCCTCAGTGAAGCCCGTAAGTACGGCCTGAACCTAACCGTAGCCAACCAGTATATATCCCAGATGCCGGAAACCGTCCGCGATGCCGTCTTTGGTAACGTAGGTACCATGGTCACATTCCGGGTTGGCCCGGAAGACTCGGCCGTGCTGGGCAAGTACTACGACCCGACGTTTGAACCTGCCGACATTACTCGCCTCAACAACCAGAATATCTTCATTTCCATGATCATTAACGGCGAGAAGGCCATACCATTCTCTGCCAAGACGCTGCGCATGCCCGACCCCGAGGACAGCCACCTCGAGGAAATCGTTAAGCTCTCACGAGAGCAGTATGCTTCCAACCGAGTCGACGTCGAAGACGAAATCCGCAGCCGCCACAGCGACGGAGCCGACTTGGGCTCACGGGCCGTCTCCACCCTGGTAGACTCCCATGCCCAAAATGGCGCCGTCCCACAGGACTCCGGAGCACCGTCTCAATCTGAACAAATACCGAACAATCCTAAGAGCGAGTTCCTGGCCGCTCTCCGAAACCCTGAACCGGGTACAAGCCCCATACCCACATCGTCGGGGAGGGGAGACAGCAGGGGACAGGGCAGTGGACGCAACGACCGACCGGTGCCGGTAAACGCTGCTAAGCCCATCGATAGGGCACACAACGATGAAGCGGTCCGGGCTGCCATCCAGCGCGTACAGGCTAACTTGAAACACCAACGTTCAGGGGCTGGACAGCACCACTAGTCCTCACGCCCGCCGAGCTATAAACAGGGAAGGGGAGCTCCGCCGTCGCCACAATAGGTCCGGCGGTTTTTTTTGTAGTACGCATTGCTTTGTTCGGTTTTTGTACAAACAAAGCGCCGGTGTTAATACAAAATAATCTCCTGATCCAAAATTGATAATCCCCTGTTCTAACAAACAAAAAAACGAGCCAAATCACTATAACCGTATATGCCACAGACGGCGGCGCAACTACTGATAGAATAATAAACCTATCGATAAAGAGATAGCAGCAATACCGCTCAAAGTACGAGGTAGATCCATATGACGGCCACTATAAGCTTTATGGCTTGGGAGAGGTATAATACAAAGGTCCAACCATACCGGAAGCGAATGATACAGCCCGTGTCGCACAATGTATATTTTGCGTCGTATACCGTACAGCCTCTCTATAGTAGCGTTTTAGAGCTTATTATATATTCATATTTGATATTTGTATTTTTGGATTTTCTTAGTCCCCGTCTACCCGTACATTGCCCCGGTTTGCCCTATGTTTATGGGCAAGTATGTTATGACTATGTGGCATACAAAAACCGAACTTAAACAAGGGAAGTCATTACAATGATTTATTTGTAGTAAGCCTTGCCGACGACACGCAAATCGATATAATGGGCCGGCTGCTTCTTCTGAA
Source organism: Candidatus Saccharimonadia bacterium (assembly GCA_038244585.1). Taxonomy (GTDB): domain Bacteria; phylum Patescibacteriota; class Saccharimonadia; order UBA4664; family UBA4664; genus UBA4664. Next base: position 43,053 of record JBBRTI010000004.1, read on the forward strand.
CAGCCAGGGCAGCCAGAATGGTTTGCAAGTCGGCTATCTCGTCGACTGACGACCGGCTGGTATCAAAAATCAGCTGGTATCCGGCGGGCGTAGTGGCGTACAGGTCCAAAGTTGTATCCTTGATCTCAAGTTTCGTCGGACCGAGCTTCAGCCGAGCCATGGCGGTCGCGACATCCCCCGTAAAGCCCACGAACTGCGTACTGGTCACCCGCTGCCCCAGTTGGACTGGCAGATTGCTGTTGTCGAGCACCACCGGTAAGGGCTGGCCGACCGGCAGGGCCCCGATAACCGTCCCGTCCCGGTCTAACAGATAACTCTGATTGCCTGAAGTCCAGCCGAGCGAAGGTTGTTTAAGGGTTACCTTCACCGAAATGCCGTTCGGCCAGTTCTCACTGACTTCCGCTGTTTTAATCATGGGGTCTGCAGCCAGGAGGCGGGCTGTCAGGCGGTCGGGGTTGAAGGTCAGCAGGTTGGAAGCCGTCCAATCAGCCGCCACGATTTGCTTCGTCTCTTGAGCAATCTCATCCTGGCGTGTTGTAGAAACTACTCGCACCTGCTTGATAGCAAACAATTGCTTCAGACCGAATAATACCACCACTGCCAATATACCCAGAATAAATAGGCGTTTTGGGATCAGCCCTATATTAACCCTGCGTCGGCGGGCTCCGCGACGATTCCGTGACGGCGGCTGCCGGCCGTAAACCGGACGGGCCGTACGGACGTGCCGCTGATTATTCATCCCCTTCTCCCCTATCCGGCTTGGCCGGGCGAACCGGGGCAGTAGCCATAACCAATTTGGCAAGGTCCACAGCGGCCTGCGGCCGGGCAAACTCCCCTATCGCACGGGCAAGCCTGCCCTGTTCTTCGGGGTCGTCTAAAATTCGCCTCACCTCCCCCACCAGCCGTTCAGGCGTCAATTTAGCGTTATCGATAACACGAACTGCACCCATCCGGGCGAGCATCCGGGCGTTGGCTACCTGATGCGCGGCCATCTGGTTGTTCGGTATTAGTACGGTCGGCTTGCGCAGGGCGGCCGAATCGCTAATGGTGCCGACACCAGCCCGTCCGATGATTATATCCGCGGCGGCTAGAGCCAGCGGCATCTCCTTCATGAGGAAGGCATATGGATGGTAGCGGTTGGCGTGAGGCAAACGATCCATCCTGGCCAGTTCGAATTTAATCCTAGCCAGCTCGCCCTCGCCGGTCTGATGGATTATCTGATACTGCTCTAGAAGCTCCGGTAGGGCGCCAATCAGACAGTCGTTTATCTCCGCCGCCCCTTGTGAACCGCCGGTTACGAAGATGACTGGGTGCTTATCGTCCAAGTGGAAAGCGGCCAGTCCTTCCAAACGATGGGCGCTAAGAATCTCCGTTCGTATCGGGTTACCAACGTATACCAGGCGCTTCGGATCAAACCCTGGGTAGCTCTTGGTTGGAAATCCCACGGCGATCTTGTCGGCCCAGCGGCTTAATATCCGGTTGGCTAGGCCAGGGCTGACGTCTGATTCGTGAATGACAAACGGCACGCGCAGAACACGCGCCGCTATTCCGACCGGTAGACAGACGAAACCGCCCTTGAGAAAAATAATGTCAGGCTTGAAGGAGCGAATAATACGCAGGCTAGCCATAACGCCCAGGCCAACGCGTGCCAGATCGCGGGCGTTGAGCCCTAATGTCGCGGGGTTAAATAATTTGCGAGCCAACGAAATACCGGTGCGCTGGTCGCGACGGAATTTACCGGACTTGATGGCGGCAAAGCGGATGCCCGAAGCCGCGACGATACGAGCCTCCATACCGGTGGCTTCGCCGACGTATAACAGCTCTAAATTGCTATCTAGCGACTTTAGGGCGTCGCAGACTGCCAGAGCCGGCGATATATGTCCGGCTGTTCCCCCGCCGCTGACTATAATTCGCATCACTACCCTCATTTACCGTGTACTTGGAAATATTTAACAGAATACCGATCCCGAACAAGGAAATTATCAGACTGGTTCCGCCGTAACTGATGAACGGAAGCGGTATACCCGTCAGCGGAATCAGTGACAACATGGCTCCGATGTTGATGACGGCCTGAAACATCATCCACAGGGAAATACCGGTCGCGACCAATCGCGAGAACATATCCGGAGCGCCACGCGCCACTTTGAGCCCGCGGTATACCAAAAGGCCAAAAAGGCCGATGATCATCAGTGACCCGATCATGCCGAACTCTTCGGCGATGATGGCGAAAATGGAGTCGTTGGCCGCCTCAGGCAGGTAGCCGTATACCTGGATGCTACGACCCAAGCCCAGACCCAGGATTCCGCCTGAACCAATAGCAATAAGGGCTTGTGAAATGTGATAACCTGATCCGGATGAGTCTTTCGTCGGATCAAGAAACGTCGCCAAACGGTCCATACGGTGCGGGAAAGCGATGATAGCCGCCCAACCTGCGGCCAATCCGGTCCCAACCAAGACAGCCAAATGAGTCCAGCGAATGCCTGCAGCAAAGAACATACCCAACGTCGCCGCTGCCAGTACTGCCATGGTGCCCATATCACGCTGGAAAATGACGATGACGAAACAGGCACCGCCCACCATAATAATAAATGGCACCACGCCGTCCCAGAATGACTTCAGTTCATTGGAACGACTCTCAAACCATTTTGCCAGATAAAGTATAAGCGCAACTTTCATAACCTCGGCCGGTTGGACGGAGAACAGACCCAAATCCAGCCAGCGGGTCGCGCCATATTTAGAATAGCTGAGTCCGGGGACCATGAGCGCCAGAAGCCCAATTACGGCCGCCACTATGACCCAGTGGGCTTGTTTGCGCCAGAACGTATATGGCATGGCCGTAGCCGCAATCCACACTACCAGGCCGAATCCGATATATTTAATCTGGTTAAGAAAATAATAATTGCGGTCGGCACTGCCCACGAGCTTATGACTGAGAATCGGGCTGATCGAATACATCATAACGAGTCCGACAGCCAGCAGTATGGTAACGACGAGAGCAATAACATAATCCGGATGATGCGCCCTTAGCCCCGTACCGGCCTTGGCTACCGTCACAGAGCCTTGTCCCCGATCAAAGCCAGCACCAAACCAATCGCCCCAAAGACTTGCCCGATAACCCAGAGACGCATTGTAACTTTGGTTTCCGGCCAGCCAATCGCCTCAAGATGGTGATGAAGCGGAGCGCTCAAGAAAATCTTGCGTTTGAAAATCTTTTTGGAGGCAATTTGGATGGCGCTCGATCCAGCTTCAACGACGAATACGGCACAGATAATCGGCAGTACGACGACTGTATTTGTCAGCATAGCCACTACGCCGAGGGTGGTGCCCAGGGCAAACGAGCCGCTGTCCCCCATGAAGAAGCGCGCCGGATAAATATTGAACCAAGTGTAGGCCAGCATAGCACCGACGACGGTAGCGCAGAAGCCGGCAATACCGTAATTCCCCTGGAAGTAAGCTATTACCGCATAAACTCCAAAAGCCGTCGACAGCAGGCCGCCGGAGAGCCCGTCCAGGCCGTCGGTAATATTAACGGCGTTGGCAGTTGAGATGACCACTAAAATGAATAATGGCACGATTAACCATCCGATATTGAAATCGCCTACGGCCGGCAGATGGATAAGGTTGTAGCCTAATTTGAAATAGAAGTAGAGCGCTCCAGCCGTCGCCACGGCCATAATGAGGCTGAACTTGATTTTGCCACGCAAGCCCGCTACCCCGAGCCCGTTGCCGCGGATATTGATATAGTCGTCCAGCAGGCCAACCAGCCCGGCCGCCACCAGAGCAAACAGCGGCAAGTAGGTCTGGCTGCGCGACAGGTTGAACAGTAATGTTACTACAGCGATGGCGATAATCATGATTACACCTGCCATAGTCGGGATGTTGCGTTTGTGTTTGGCAGCATGCAGCTTATAGAATATCGGTGCCTTTTCGCCCGTAGTTGCAGTATCTCGAACCTGCTTCCACCACTTGTATTTGAAGGCTAGTCGCGTGTATACGGGGGTTAGAAGTAAGGCTAGCACAAGCGTGCCAAGTGCCAGCGACGCAATGCGTGTCAACGAAGTAACTTCTTGAGCATGAATGAAATTGATTGAAGGGATGAGTGACATAATTCTTACCTGTCAGTTTACCATATCGTGCAGTTTAAGCGTAAGCTTTTATACCGATTCAAAGCGTTGGCGGTATGCCATAATATTTGAATAGCCAGTTCGTAATCTTGCCGAATACCGGTACCGTGGTTGACTCCGCGTACCCGGGGACCCCCGGCTCGTTGATGCGCACCATAATAACGAACTTAGGATTGTCAGCCGGAGCGAAACCGACGAAAGAACCAATATTGGCTCCGTCAATGTAGCCTTTGCCGTCCGGCCGCGGTATCTGGGCCGTGCCGGTCTTGCCAGCGATTCTGTAATGCTTGTTGTCACCGATATCGTTGGTGCGATACCCTGAGCCGTGCTGCACCACGACCTGCAGCATCTGATTGATTTGAGCCGAGGCGGTTGGCGAGATGACATGGTCGCGGATTAGTTTGGGCGGCGCAGCAGCCACTGTACCGTCCAGGTTAAGCTCACCTTCCACTAGATGGGGCTGGAACAGTTTTCCCCCGTTCGCTATTGTTCCCATAGCCGAAGCCATTTGGATCATTGTCACGCTTAATCCCTGCCCAAAAGTCATGTTGGCGTAGTTGATATCATTGCCCGCTTGGCTCGTCGGCTGGTTGACCGAACCCGCCGCCTCGTTGGCCTGCTCGATTCCAGTTCGAGTCCCGAAGCCAAAACGCTTGGTGAAATAGTCGTACAGTAGTTTTTTACCGGACAAAGTGAACTTATTATCGTCCCCGCCCAACCGCCGCAGAACGTACATCACGCCGGTATTTAGGGAGTCACGCAAGACTACCGTCATCGTCTTATTATTGCCTGGCTTATCGCCGGCCGCGTTGCAGACGTTATTGGCGTCTATCCTGAGGCAGCCCGGATCGTTGTAGGTCGAGTCCGGTGTGACTTTGCCTTGGTCCAGGCCGGCCGCCATAGTGAAGGCTTTCATACCTGAACCGGGCTCAAACTGGCTAGTCACCACCTGATTGGTAAAAACGCTGAAATCGGCGGTGCTGCCAAAATTATTCGGATCAAAAGTCGGCCAAGTTGCCATAGCCCGCACCGCACCGGTATTTGGATCCATAACAACGACGCTTCCCGACTTGGCCTTGGCTGTCTTAATGCCTGCCGCCAGTTCGGCTTCCACCATCGACTGGATATTACGGTCGATTGTCAGGACATAATTCTTGCCATTGACCGGTGCTTTCTGGATGTTGTCGGCGGTCGCAATTGGCAGGCCATGAGTATCGGTCTTGGCCGCCAGCTTGCCGGGAATACCCTTGAGTTGGATATCCAGGTACTGCTCAACTCCATACTGGCCCGCACCGTCTGAGTTGACGAATCCCAGGACCTGCGCGGCCAACGAGCCCTCCGGGTAGGTCCGGTAATCGTTGTTAGTCATACCGATGCCTGTCAGATTCTCTTTAGTCAATCGCTCCGAAACCGCACTGGCCACACGCTGCTCGATGACAGCGTATTCGATGCCGGACTGAAGCCGCTTTAAATAGGTATCGGCCGACCCGCCCAGGATCTGGGCAAGTTTCTGGGCGGCTGCCGGTTTGTCTTTGACCAGCCGCGGGTCGGCGTAAACCAATTTCAGGGTCTGATTGAGGGCCAACGGTACGTTCTGCGATCCGTCCTTGACGAAAATTTCACCGCGGGCGGCGGGAATTTCATACTTGCGTGTGTGCTCACTTGAGGCTTTAGCAAAATAATGGCCATGACGGACTACCTGGAGATAAAACAGCCTGGCGCCAAAAATAAGCGCAAAGACAATTAGCCCCAGCGCCAACGTATCGACGCGTCTGCGTTGAAGGATGGTATCGGTAGAAGAAAGTGCCATAACTGTTATTACTTTACCATTAAAGCCCCTTCCCTAGCCTCTTGCTATTTGGCGTACGAAACCTGACCGACAGGTACCATGCTTCGGGCCACCGTCGAGTTCTGCGTCGACTGGATGGAACCTAGCCGGGCAGACTCAACACCCAAATCGCGGCTTTGCGCCAGAATCGTGTTCTTCTGGGTTTCGAGCTCACTGACTTTGTAACCGAAGACGCTAGTCTTGGTGACTTGGTTAAGGTACAACAGAGCCAGGACGCTGATGCTGGCGATGACGACGAAAGTTGCTGAAGTAGGACCCAGTTTAAGAGTCGCTGACTGGCGGTAAAGATTTTGATTCCTGCGGGCGGTGAGGGTGGCGGATGACATGTATTCGGCCTCCGTCAGCCCGGCGATAAACGTTCGGAAGCATGCAACTCGCATGTATCCAAGCGTTTAAACCGGCTCTGACTATTTTATTTTTGTATTTTTGAGAAGAGATTTTGGAGAACTTTTTAGGGGTGGTACGGCGCCCTGGTTTTTTTAGGACGCCGTACCGGTTGGTCGGAGACAGTTAGCGCTTGACGCGGATCTTAACTGCTACGATCTTTGAACGGCCCTGTACTTTGATAGACATATTGTCTCTCCTTTTTATTTTTGGTTTTCAGCGGCTCGTAGCTTTGCGCTACGGGCTCGCGGGTTGATAGCTATTTCGGTGGAATCGGCGACGATCGGCTTTGCGGTAAGTATGCTCAAGCTGGCGTGGTGGCCACAGTTGCAGATGGGTTGCTTGGGCGGACAGATGCAGTCGCGTGACTCGGTATTAAAGAACTCTTTGACAATCCGGTCTTCCAGAGAATGGAAGATGATGACGGCAAGCCGTCCTCCCGGACTCAGGATACTGGCAAGAAGCGGCAGCGCCTGCTTAAGCTGTTCTAGTTCCGCATTAACTTCGATCCGAATCGCCTGAAACGTTTTTGTGGCGGGATCGATGTCTTTGGGTGTAACAGCATGCCGGCGGATGACTTTGGCCAGTCCAAGGGTGGTAGAGAACGGACGACCGACGACGATGGCATGCGCCACGGCCCTGGCCTTTGGTTCTTCCCCGTACTCGTGGATGATCCTGGCAAGGGTCTTCTCACTGTACGTATTAACTACGCGGTCGGCGGTCAGCTCCTGGCTCTGATCCATTCTCATGTCCAAGGCCGCATCGGTCTTGAAGCTGAAGCCGCGTTCTACGTTGTCAATCTGTGGTGACGATACTCCAAGATCAAGGAGGATCATGTCCGCTAGCGTCCCGTCGGCTTTTAGCCTTTCGGCGGCCTCTAGGTAACTGGCGTGGATGACCTCTATCCTGTCGCTGAACCTACCGGCCAAGGCCCTGACGGCGTTGGCGTCGCGATCGACGAGTATGGCTCTGCCATCCGGCCCAAGGTGCTGGATAACGGCCGCCGCGTGGCCGCCGTAACCTGCCGTACCGTCGAGGTAACACTCCCCTTTCTGGGGAGCCAAGACGCGGATGACGCGGTCGAGTAATACTGGTTGGTGTGGTGTGTTCATTTTTAAGGTCACCTGTTTGGCAGCCAGCTTTTTGTTTGAGACATTTTTGTTTTTTGACGGTTGACTACCGCTGGAGTGGAGTTTGTGACTAGGCGATGGAGTGCGCCTTGGCCAATGTTTTGGTAAGGAATTATCGTGTGATAATTCCTAAAAGTGTGTGTTGTGAGGTGGAGTTTATGAAAGAGGTTCGAGGCTTTATTGACGGAAAGCCTATAGACCGTTTTGCTGGCAACCAAACAGCTGCCCTTAAAATGTTTGTTTTGGGTTTTTAAGGTTCGCTGGCTGTTAAGTATTACGTGGTTCAACAAAACTAATCGTTGGTCGATGCGTAGTTTTGTCTGGTTAGTGTTTTTGGTGGTGCGTTTGTTTTGAGGCGGCTGATGTTGCGCCCTAATCACTGACTCAAGTATAAGCGTTATGAGTTGTAGATGTCTAGTGGTTTTTCGCGCCATTAATTTATCCTTTCAAAGCCATAATAATGGCTTGGCAAAGATATTTTCTTGAAATAGTTCATTTTGCCTCTCCCCTATATCATTATTTTGAGGAAGATATCCACACGTGACTAACATTTTTCGTTCATAATCAGGTCAGGTATTGAACTTGTATAAAGTTGGCAGGTGTGACCCGGCTTAGCTTCAACTCGGACGGTTATATTATCATAATTTCGTCCAAAAAACAAGCCACGCAAGCGGCTACAGTATATTGACCAAAATAGAAAAAAGACCCCGAAGGGTCTCTTTCTATTTTGGATGTCTTGCGACAAGCGCCAATTTACATGTTCCGGGGCCGAAGCCCCGCAACCGTATGATCAAGTACGAGCTGTGTGCTGTTACTTGCGGCGAAGCGAAGCAACGAGGCTCTTGCGCGAACGGATGTAGGCGCTGGCAGCATAGCCAATGCCACCGAGTCCGGCAGCGCCGGCCAATGCACCTTCGGCACCCGTATCAGGGAGCGTAGATGAGCTAAGAACGGAAGGCGTCTGTGTCGGAGTCGGGGTTGGTGTTGCGCCTACGGTCAGCTGGGCTGAACATACGCTAACTACCGCCGTGGTTCCGGCCGAGGTAACGACCTGGCCTTCAACAGTATAGCTTCCTGCTTTCTTAAACATATACGTGATCTGCTTGTGGTCCTTATCGCTGGTAACGACATCATGCGCACCAGTCGAATCGGTGATGGTAAAGATGTAACCGGTGACGGTAACGTTCTTTACAACCGGCTGAAGTGTGAAGGTATACTTCAGGACTTCACCAGGGACCTGAGTCATTACCAGACCGCCACAGGAGAACTCTTCGCTAGGCGTGGGAGTTGGTGTGGGGGTCGGAGTTGTAGACGGAGTGGGTGTGGGTGTTGGTGTTGGTGTTGGTGTTGGCGTTGGGGTTGGCGTTGGTGTTGGGGTGGGTGTTGGTGTTGGGGTGGGTGTGGGGGTAGGTGTAGGTGTTGCCGGAGGCGAAACTACCTTTATGACCGCGGTATCACAACCGCTCTGGGCAGCATCGGCAGCTAGGCAGGCCTTGTTGACGATGAACGCACCAGTAGTGGTGGAGGTAACTACGACGTTTATTTCAGCCTGCAACGAGCCACCAGCCGGGATAGTACCCAGATTGTGCTCGATGTGACGGCTGGGTGAACCATTAGCCAAGGACACACCGGCCGGAAGGTCGTCAGTAAAGACGACGTTCGTCATTGGGGCGGTGCCCTGGTTGTTGATACGAACAAGGTACTTGACCTTGTCACCGGTACGGACTGCTACGGCATTGGCGTTATCGTCGGCCGCGTAATCCTTGGTAGGATCAACCGTGACGTTAACGACGCGCTTGAAAATCTGGCCGAACGGCTTGTTCAGGACTTTGATGGGGTTGCCACACGCCTTCAGGACAGCGTAGTGGAACGTGTTGCCCTCCATATTGACGAAAGCTGCCAACTCCGGACTCAGGAACGATACGGACGGCGGTCGCATGAATACGCTGCCATCGGGCTGTGAGCCGGGAATGAACTGACGGCCGGAGCTCCAGACGTTAGTCGCAACGACTTTGCCGTTAACAATGACATCACCTGATTTAGTGACGACGCCGTCGACGGTTGAGGCGCTCATGAAGTTGGCTTCGGTAATACCGCGGCCTTCGTTGTAGTAGATATGCTTTAGGTTGGCCGAAGTATTGACGATTTTACCAGTACTGTCAGTCGAACCATTATTGACTTTGGTAAGCCATTCGGTCTTGGAATAGGCTCCGTTGTACATGATGGCATTCATGTCATTGTCGCGAGGGCCGTTTGATGTAGTGGCGACTACCTGGGCGACGGGAATGGCAAAACCGACGAGCACGATGGCGACGCCGACCATTTTTGTCCAACGGGAGCGGATTAGCTGTGAGAAAGACATTGGTTCCTCCTTTGAAACGGTTAGTCTATTAGGAATATGGGATCAAAACAATATGTTTGTGATTAGTTAGAATTTATTAATTGGTTGTGAAGGTGCCCTGTCCGGGTAAGGTGGATAGTCAAAGGTAAACAAATGGTTCCACGGAGGAGGAGAAAGTGATGGTATCACCACCTCTCCTCCCCGCGGAGCGTCGCCCTGACGGGCGAAGCATGGTAGCTTATACGCGACGGATCGCGTGTTTGCAGACGCTCACACCCATGAGTTTGGGTGGTGTGCTGCGGCGGTTAAGCCTCCCTGCATGGGATAACCCGGTTACGGACCGGCAACCGTAAAGCGTGTGCTGTTACTGCTGCCCGCTCGAGACGGGGTCAATCCAAGCGGTTGGACTCTACTATCCGAAGCTTATGACCGTGCCCGGGTTGGACACGTCAACGTTGTTCTGGCCGACTGGAGTGGCGCCGCCGGCAGCTGTGCCGCCAGCAACACGCTGGTCAATGACGGGGTCGCCCGTAGTGCCGCCCTTTGAGAGGGGGCCATCAGTGGCACCAACAAAATTGTTGATCGGACCGGCTGCTGGGGTCTGAACGACCGGCGGAGGAGGCAGAAGCGGGTGGTTGGCTGCCGGCGGCGGTGCTGAAATCGGAAGGTCAGCGGCCGGAGGCGGGATTTTGGCGGTCGGGAGCAGCTGTGTCTTGACGCCGTTGTTCGGCTGCGGCTTCGCGGTTGCGACCAATTGCGTCTTGACACCGTTGTTCGGCTGCGGCTTCGCGGTTGTGGCCGATTGCGTCTTGACGACGTTGTTCGGCTGCGGC